>NZ_AMJN01000036.1:0-128139 GCF_000302435.1 Acinetobacter sp. TG2027
TCTAACTTATGGGGTGCAGTTCAGAACGGGAGGGGGACACCTTCGGGTGTGCTGGATTCTTTGGCTCCAGTCTGCTAACCCTCTTTCGTTTCGCCACCATTATTTAGCAGTAATGCGGTGAAACTTCTTTTATAGCCAAAGGAGTCCGCTATGCGTACTAATTCTTCTCAATTTTTGGTCTTTGCCAAAATCTCTCTATTTATACCGTTTAAATGCTCTCTAAATCGGTTTAATCGACTCTAGGTTTTTACGCCTAAACATCGTTACGACTAAAACATAGCAACAATAAAACCGAGATAGGCGAGCACACCATTTTGTGCCGCTTTTGTATGCCTGTTTTTAGCACTCAATTTAAGAGTGACGGCATTTCTATCTCTTTTACATACAACAAAAAATTATTTTAAGCGGTATATATGAAAAATTTAGAATCTTCCTTTCGAGTGTTGCGAACGCTTCACACGGCAACAGATTTATTTAAACAATATGGGTTTCATAAGGTCGGGGTCGACCGAATTATTGCAGAAGCTCAAACCTCAAAAGCTACTTTTTATAATGCTTTTCACTCAAAAGAAAGACTCATTGAGAGGTGCCTCATTTTTCAAAAAGATGCCCTCAAAGACAAGGTAATTTCGATTCTCTATTCTTACAATGAACTTATGGTGCTCGATAAACTTAAGCAGATTTACCTTCTACATACCAATTTAAATGGCCTTTATTATTTGCTCTTTAAGGCAATATTTGAAATTAAAACGCTCTATCCAATGGCTTATCGGATTGCGATTGAATATAGAACTTGGCTTGTAAATGAAATTTATAAACTGCTTTTAACAGTCAAAACTGAGGCTTCAGTTGACGATGCACGGATGTTTTTGTTTGTAGTGGATGGGGGAATGATTCAGCTTTTAAGTAAAAACCAGACAGGTGAGCAAGACAAGTTAGTAGAGTATTTTTTATTAATGATGTCTTAGAGATAGCCCCAATAATCATCAAAATAAAAAGCCCGTGATTGGGCTTTTTATTTTTGGTGTGGCGATTAAAACTTAAGTTTTTTAAGCCCACGACTCACATCATTTTGTAGAGCGGCTTTAATAATAGGACCAATAAAAGGTACGCGGCCTTTAAAGCTAATGGTGTAATCCAAACGAGTTCGATTATTTCCCAAGTCAGTAAATTTCATGACACCACGGTGACCCTTAATTGGGCTAATCCCGCTCGTGATTGCGTACTCGATCAGTTCATTTTCTTTGTAGATTAAATTGGTTTCTACAAATGAAGGGGTCAATGGAATAGACATTTTGCGCGCAGAGCCAACACCATTACGAGCGTCTTTTCCGTTGCTAATACGAGTCACTTTAGCAGGAGCAAAAAGCTTACTTAGGTTTTCATGCTCACTTAAAGTCGCAAAGACCTTGTCTACGGGTGCATCAAATTCTTGTACGATGTTGATTTTTTGAGTTTTTAACATCTTATTCCCTCTAGAAATTATTTTGACATTGGTAATTGTCAGAATTTGGATGTTAGCATGCTTTGGGCAATGGGGGGAATTCTTCTTCGTCGGAGTTATCGCATACTTAAAAAATTCACTTTGGTACATCTACAATACTTTTTGGCTTTTTGTTAATTTTTTAAAGAAAGGCTGAATCACAGACCAGTTGGTTGAAACCCAGCAAATAAAGGAACCAGCCGTTACCATTGCTGTTCCTTGCCAAAAGCTCATTGAAAGTTGAGTTTGTAAAACAAACATTGCCAAAATAGACGAAATAATCGGGGTGAAATAAGAGGCCACCACAAGCACGGTAATGTTTCCATGAATGATGCCAATGTTCCAAGCAGCATAACCAAAACCCATGGCAGCAGAAGCAACTAAAAGAGTCATGACTGTTGGAATATCCATTGAAGGAATAGCAAAGTGCCCCGAGACAAGCAGCTTGAGCCATAGCGTGAGCGCGACACCAACAAAGAAAATGGAAATTGGATTTTGCCCATTACTTAATTTTTTGGTGAGTACACAGTAAAAAGCCCAAATGATGGCGCCTGCAAATGCCAAAATATAGCTCAGTGGGTTGCTATGAAAATTATCGACAAGACTATTTAGACTAAAATCACCGCTTCCAGTTTGAATAAAAATAATGCCGAAAATTGAAAGTATTAGACCTAAAATAATAAGGAAATTAAACTTTAATTCCTTAAAAATAACAAAAGCTAAAACCGTTAAACTCGGCCACAGATAGTTAACGATGCTGATTTCAATTGCCTGCCTTGCTGTCTGAGAATAAGCAATCGCAAATGAAAAGCACACCTCATAAGCCACGAACAGAATTGTGCCAAATATTAAGTATTTTCTAGAGATCTGCTTAAAATCTGGAACTTTGAAAATGGCAAGCAACAGTAGCGCACTTAAAGAATAAATAAAGGTAACACCTAGCTCAGGCCCAATGGCGGCACTGACTTGCTTCATCAGACCGACCAGAGATGCCCACATGAGAATGGCGCTTAAACCAATCAATATTGCTAGATTTTTTGACATAAAATTCAATAAATAACGGTTAAAAAATGGTAAAAGATGAGGTTGTACTAATCAAAGGAATAAATTTTCAAGCTAAGGAATATAGGACAAATTATATAAAATATAAACAATTAAATTTATTGATTGGTTGAATCTGCTATGTTTATTTAGCATTCAATTGAGTAAAGAAATTTCGAATAAAACAACATTTGTACGAGGAAAATATGGAAGTCATTAAAACGGTTGGTGTTGTTGGAGCAGGTGTAATAGGTGCGAGTTGGACAGCCTTATTTTTATATAAAGGATTTAAAGTTAAGGTCTATGACCCATATCCTATAGATGAAGCGGTCTTTAAAAAAAGAATATCTGCAAATTTAAATGATTTATTGGCTTTAGATCAAAATGCTGAATCCAGTTATTTTCAGCAAGATGTACTGCTTCATCTGGAAATTTTTAATAATTTAAAAGATGCAGTTTCAGATGTAGATTTTATTCAGGAAAATGCCCCTGAACGTCTGGATGTAAAACAACAGCTATATCAAGAAATCACAGCATATTGCCCTGAACATACCATTATTGCTTCAAGCTCATCGGGCTTAAAAGTGTCTGATTTTCAAAAAGAGGCGCAGCACCCTGAACGTATTTTATTAGGTCATCCTTTTAATCCGCCTCATCTCTTACCTTTGGTCGAGATTGTCGGTGGTACTTTGACAGATCCTCAAATTTTAAAACAGGCTTCTGAGTTCTATAAACAGCTGGGCAAAAATCCAATTATTTTAAATAAAGAAGTAAAAGGGCATGTCGCAAACCGTTTGCAGGCTGCGCTATGGCGAGAAGCTTTTTCATTGGTTGAACAAGGTGTGTGTTCTGCCGAAGATGTTGATGTCGCGATTACCAGTGGCCCGGGTTTAAGATGGGCTCTCTTTGGCCCCTACATTAATATGCAGCTTGCCAACCAAAAGGGGTTTAAAGAAGCAATTCATCATTTAGGCCCACCAATGACAGAATGGTGGAATGATATGCATGCATTTCAACATTCAGACGAGACAACAGAGTTATTGGAAGCACAAACCAACCAGTTATTAACACAATATAAAGATATCGATTTATATGAAACCAGAGATAAAGGTCTGGTCGATATCTTAAAGCTCAGACAACAACTTAAGTTAGATTAATTCAAAATATTAGAATAGAGCCAATCATTTTATTGCAGAGATGATTGGCTTTTTTTGTTGGGGTAAATAACAAAAACATTCCTACCTGAAACAATCCTATATTCATTAAATGTTACTGAAATTCCTATCGCGTTGCATTTGAACTATATGCCTTACGTGAAAAGTAAGAATCGTTGCAAACCGTAAAGAAAGCCTCCTCATAATCAAAGGACATGATAGAAAATAGAGGAATAACAATATGCGTGCTCTAACTTACCACGGTGCCGAAGATGTTCGAGTAGAAACAGTAGCAGACCCTATTATTCAAGAACCAGATGACATTATTTTACGCGTGACTGCCACAGCGATATGTGGCTCTGATTTACATTTATATCGAGGCAAAATTCCTAGAACCGAGCAGGGTGATATCTTTGGGCACGAATTTATGGGCGTGGTTGAAGAGGTCGGCCCAGCTGTCACCGCAGTCAAAAAGGGTGATCGAGTGATTGTTCCTTTTGTGATTGCCTGTGGCGAATGTTTCTTTTGCCAGCTAGACCTAACCGCTGCCTGCGAAACAACTAATACAGGGCGCGGCGCAATCATTAATAAAAAGCAGATTCCACCAGGTGCAGCTTTGTTTGGCTATAGCCATCTTTACGGCGGTGTACCAGGCGGGCAAGCAGAATATGTGCGTGTGCCAAAAGCCAATAAAGGCCCTTTTAAAGTACCAACCTCATTATCAGATGAAAAAGTACTTTTCTTGACCGATATTTTACCCACCGCTTGGCAAGCCGTGACCAATGCCCAAGTGAAGCGTGGCTCAACCGTTGCAATTTATGGTGCTGGTCCAGTCGGACTGTTAAGCGCTGCTTGTGCCAAGATGCTCGGTGCTGAAAAGATATTTATGGTCGATCACAATGACTATCGATTGAACTATGCAGCGGCAACATACGGTGCCATTCCAGTGAATTTTGACGAAGTCGATGCGGCCGAATTTATTATTCAACATACCGACAATTACCGCGGTGTCGATGCGGTGATTGATGCCATTGGTTTCGAGGCGAAAGGCAGTGTGATTGAAACAGTTCTAACTAATTTAAAGCTTGAAGGTTCAAGTGGTGCAGCACTGCGTCAATGCATTGCGGCGGTTCGCCGTGGTGGTGTGGTCAGCGTACCAGGTGTATACGCAGGCCCGATTCATGGTTTCTTATTTGGTGATGCTTTTGATAAAGGCTTAACTTTTAAAATGGGACAAACCCATGTGCATCAATATTTGCCGCAACTCTTGGAATTGATTGAGCGTGGCGAATTAACACCTGAAACGATTATTACCCATCGAATGAAATTAGAAGATGCCGCAGAGGGATATCGCATTTTTAATGAAAGAGAAGAAGATTGCCGTAAGGTAATTCTGCTTCCTTAATACGCTCTCTTATAATTTAGTCTTAAGCCTCTTAGTGAAAGGGGCTTTTTTATTTTGAGATGCACAATTTTTAGTGCAGCTTTTTATTTTGTGTTTTAAATCGCACTCAAATTGCCCAATCTTAGTATTACTTTTAACCAGAAACGTAATACTAAGCTGGCATGTCCTTTGCATAGTCATAACCAATCAAAAGTGATCTAGGGTTCCGATACTTACAGTATGTCTGGACCGAGAGTTCACGGTTCCTAGCGAACTACACGGAGGGATAAAAGCCCGGGAGGAAGTCTAAAACTATCCGACAGGAGTAGCTATGAACACTGCAAGTTATCATAACAATCAGGCGATTTGGACCGAACTTTTACCCGGCGGACATCACTGGTCGGGTCGTATTCAAAAAGGAACTATTCTTAGATTTACATCGCTAGGCGTTCAGGCAAATGTTTCTTTGTTTTGTGTAAATGCTGCCGATGTGCTTGAACGTTTTAACATGCCCGACAGTTTAAAAGGGCAACACACCGCCTATTTAAAAGCTTCTAATGTGCTGTACTCAGACCTAGGCCGTGTGATGGCTTCCATTGTTCATGATGATCATGGCTGGAACGATGCACTTTGTGGCCCAAGCCGACCTGAGCAAATTGAAAAGCAATTCGGCAATCGCACATTTCAAGATGCCCGCAATGATATGTACCAAAATGGCTTAGACAGCTTACTCATTGAAATGTGTAAATACGGACTTGCCAGTCAAGACCTGAGTGCCGCCGTTAATCTATTTTCTAAAGTTGTGCCAGACGAAAACGGCGCTTTGTCTTATGTCAGTTCTGACAATACTGATCAAAGCATTGAACTGCGCTTTGAAATGGACTGTTTGCTATTTTTATCTGCTGCACCGCATGGTTTAGACACCAGCCCAATCTATCAACCTGCTGATATTCAACTCAGTCTATTTAAAGCCAACTCTCTAACAGACAGCGATATTTGTCGTGATGCATGTTCGCAAAATCAGCGTGCCTTTCAAAACACAGCCCGCTACTACGCGCTTAGCAATATTTAAATCAGGAGAAGCATCATGACAGTTTTACAATCATTTGAAAAAGCAGTTTTAAATGAAGTTTGTCCTGCGGGTGAAGCGTGGATGTGCGAGGTTAAAAAGGGCCAATATTTTCGAATCATTGATCTTGAGGGAAACCAAGCGGTCGATACTTTATTTATGAGTGCCGAAAATCCAACTGAGCGTTATAGCGCAATGGACACTTTGGCTATCAACCAACAAATCTATTTAGAAAAGGGCACCAAGCTCTATAGTAACTTTGGCCGTCCAATTGCGGTTATTCATGATGATAACTGTGGTCGCCATGACACCATTGGCGGTGCCTGTTCGTGTGAAAGTAATACGGTTCGCTATGCACATGAAACGTACCCTATGCATAGTTGCCGTAACAATTTTATGTACGCCTTGGCAAAACACCCGATTGCAAAAAAGCATGGTTTAAATGTCCGTCATATCGGTCCAAACATTAACTTTTTTATGAATGTGCCTGTGACACCAGACGGTCAGCTTAAATTTGATGACGGAATTTCAGGCCCCGGTAAATATGTAGAAGTTCGGGCAGAAATGGATTTAATTGTTTTAATTTCCAATTGCCCGCAGCTAAACAACCCATGTAATGCCTATAACCCAACCAAAATTCAACTGGTTGTCCGTGAAACGGAAGGGGTGTAAGCATGTTTAAAAAAGTTCTGATTGCTAACCGCGGTGCAATTGCCTGTCGCGTCATTCGCACTCTTAAAAAACTCGGGATCGCTTCGGTGGCTGTTTACTCCGAAGCCGACCGTGATTCTTTACACGTGACTTTGGCCGATGAAGCTTTTCTGATTGGTCCTGCGCCCGCTCATCAAAGTTATTTAAATATTGAAAAAATCCTTGAGGTTGCAAAACAATCTGGTGCGGAAGCCATTCACCCCGGTTATGGTTTTTTATCAGAAAATGCCGAGTTTTGTGATTTATGTGAAAGCCAAGGTATTGCGTTTATTGGGCCAACTTCAAGCCAAATGCTCGATTTTGGTTTAAAACATACAGCACGTGAGCTGGCTATTAAAAGCAATGTACCTTTACTTCCGGGCAGTTCGCTACTTGCCGATGAAGCTGAGGCCTTAACTGAAGCGGCCCGTATTGGTTATCCAGTCATGCTGAAAAGTACCGCGGGCGGTGGCGGTATTGGCATGCGTTTGGTCTGGAACGAAACCGAGTTAAAAGATGCCTATCAAACAGTGTCTTATTTAGCGCAGGTCAATTTTAAAGATGCAGGTTTATATTTAGAAAAATTTGTACAACATGCGCGCCACATCGAAGTGCAAATTTTTGGTGATGGAAAAGGACAAGTTTTAGCCTTGGGTGAGCGTGATTGTTCGGTGCAACGCCGTAATCAAAAGGTGATTGAAGAAACACCTGCACCACATTTAAATGAACAGCAACGTGACTACCTTCAAAAAGTTGCGATTCAACTCATGCAGTCGGTGAACTACCGTTCGGCAGGCACGGTTGAGTTTGTCATGGACACCGAAACCCAAGAGTTTTATTTCTTAGAGGTCAACACGCGTTTGCAAGTCGAGCACGGCGTGACCGAGCAAGTGTTTGGTGTCGACTTAGTCGAGTGGATGGTTACTTTAGCAAGCGGTGACTGGTCAGCACCGACTGAAAAGTTAGAGCCAACAGGACATTCCATTCAGGTTCGTCTTTATGCAGAAGACCCAATTAAACAGTTCCAGCCGAGTGCAGGCTTACTCACGCATGTTAAATTTGACCCGCAAGCACGAGTCGAAACATGGGTGGAAACAGGTTCAACGGTGTCGTCTTTTTATGACCCAATGATTGCCAAAATCATTGTGACTGCTGCAACACGAGACCAAGCCATACAGGCAATGAGCGCTAGTCTTGCCAACACGCAAGTCGCTGGCATTGAAACCAATTTGGAATATTTACAAAACATTATTGCTTGCGATGTGTTTGCTTTAGGTACCCAAACCACTCGATTTTTAAATACGTTTGAATGGAAAACTCAAAAAATTGAGGTGTTGCAGGCTGGCATTCAAACTGCCATTCAAGACGTAACAGGTCGATTAGGTTATTGGGATGTTGGGGTGCCGCCATCAGGTGCCATCGATCCACTCAGTTTAACGGTGGCAAACCATCTTCTAGCCAATGAACCAAATACCGCAGGGCTTGAATGTACCTTGCAAGGGCCAACTTTAAAGTTTCACTGCGATAGCCAAATTGTCATTACAGGCGGTGATATGTCTTCAAAACTTGATGGCGAACTTGTGCCGATGTGGCAAACCATCAATGTAAAAAAAGGCCAAGTTTTAAAATGTGGAATTATTCGTTCAGGTTGCCGTAGCTATATAGGTGTGAAAGGTGGTTTCGATGTTCCTAACTACTTAGGGTCACAGGCGACTTTCACTTTAGGGCAGTTTGGTGGGCACGCAGGCCGTAATTTATTAATTGGCGATATGCTGCCGATTACTGAATATTCCGCTCAATCGACCACAGCTTTAGCTCAAGCGCAAATTCCTAGCTTTACCCAAAACTGGGAAATTGCTGTGATGTATGGGCCACATGGTGCGCCAGATTTTTTCACCAAACAAGATATTGATACATTCTTTGCCAACGAGTTTGAAATTCACTATAACTCAAGCCGTACAGGCATTCGTTTAATAGGGCCAAAACCTGAGTGGGCACGTGAAGACGGCGGTGAGGCAGGCTTACATCCATCCAATATTCACGACAATGCTTATGCGATTGGGGCAATTGATTTTACGGGCGATATGCCAATTATTTTGGGGCCGGATGGTCCGAGCTTAGGCGGCTTTGTCTGTCCTGCGGTAGTCATTCATTCCGAGCTTTGGAAAATCGGGCAGCTAAAAGCAGGTGATAAGGTCAAATTTGTACCTGTGAGTTATGCGCAAGCAAAAGCACTCGATCAAAAATATCATCAAAGCTTAACCGCGACTGATACAACTCAAATCGATTTCAACCCAACCATTCAAGCAGAACCAGACACTTTAAAAGATGCAGTTTTGGCAACTTTAGACGGTGAAACTGACTTACCAAGCGTGACCTATCGACCAGCAGGAAATAGCTATTTGTTGGTAGAATATGGTGAGTTAGTACTCGATTTAAATTTACGCTTCCGTATTCATGCACTCATGCAATGGGTCAAAGAACAAAACATTCAGGGCATTATTGACCTAACACCGGGTATTCGTTCACTACAAATTCATTTTGATTCAATTCAACTCGATCAACTTGAGCTTTTACAGAAACTTCAACAAGCAGAAGCCGAATTACCTGACATTCAAAATATACAGGTGCCTTCACGGACGGTCTATTTGCCTTTGGCTTGGGAAGATTCACAAACTCAGCTTGCCACCGAGCGCTATACGCAAATTGTTCGTCCAGATGCACCGTGGTGCCCAGATAACGTCGAGTTTATTCGTCGTATTAATGGCTTAGCTTCTAAGCAAGCAGTTAAAGATGTGGTCTACAGCGCAAACTATTTGGTGATGGGTTTAGGTGATGTGTATTTGGGAGCACCCGTTGCAACGCCACTCGATCCACGCCAACGTTTAGTCACCACAAAATATAATCCGGCACGAACTTGGACACCTGAAAATGCGGTCGGCATTGGCGGGGCGTATATGTGTGTCTACGGTATGGAAGGGCCGGGCGGCTACCAGTTTGTTGGTCGCACGACCCAAATGTGGAGCCGTTACCGTAAAAATGCCGACTTCGAAGAAGGCAAACCGTGGTTATTACGCTTTTTTGACCAAGTTAAGTTTTATGAAGTTTCTGAGGCTGAACTTCTGCAAATGCGTGAAGACTTCAAGGCGGGTCGTTTAAAACTTCGCATTGAAGATGGCGTGCTCAACTTAAAAGAATACAACGAATTTTTAAAAACACATCAAGACAGCATTCAAGCCTTTAAAGACATGCAACAAGCCAATTTTGAGGCTGAGCGCCGCCGTTGGCACGAAGCGGGCTTGCAAGAATATATCTCTGAAAGCCTAGATGCGGTTGATGAAGGCGAAACTGTGGTGATCCCTGAAGGGGGCTGTGCAGTCGAATCGCATATGCCGGGTTCAATCTGGAAAATCGAATGTGCATCAGGAGATATTGTTGAAGAAGGTGCAACCCTTGCGGTGATTGAGGCAATGAAAATTGAAATTCCAATTATTGCGCCTGAACGCATGAAGGTAGAAACCATTACCATTGAAAAAGGACAAACCGTAAAAACAGGACAAGTGCTATTTACCTTAGCCCCTGTCGCTTAAACCAAAAGAGAGCATCGATATTGATGCTCTCTTTTCATATTATGCTTCGGTCAAATGCTTTAATACTTTATGACCATGTTCAACCGCTTCTAATTTAATTTTCGACTCTGGGTTACCTGATAAAGGTGATACGTCATAAAGCAAGTAAGTGGCGCTTAACTGCATTTGCGTATATTGAATTGAATATTGAACCGCTTTTAAAAAGCTATCGATTAAGTTTTCTTGGTCGTTCACCATGTTGGCTTCTGTTTGGCCGACCGTCATACTAATAATGACTTTTTTGTCTTTTAATTTATCGCCCTGAGAGCCATAGGCAAACTGATAAGTAAAAACTTCATCAAACCATAATTTCAAAATTGCCGGCATATTAAACCAGAACATTGGATATTGCAGAATGATGGTGTCATGGCGCAACAAGGCTTCTTGTTCAGCACTTACATCAATTTGGTAGTCTGGATAAAGTTGGAAAATATCTCGGACTTCAAGGTCTGGATAGGTTTTTACGAGTTCATTCACAATCGTTTTATTTGCAATAGATTGCGCGTAGTAGGGATGAGCTAAAATCAGTAAAGCCATGAGAATACCTTTAAACTATAAAAATAATAGTCACTATAATTTTTATAGTATTGGCGTACAATAACTATCAAAGTTGATAGGTAGCGTTAAAAATGGCAAATACTGAAAATACATGTGAAGTCACAGTAAATGGAAAAACTTATCCATGTCATATCAGTATGGCTATGGACTTGGTGGGTGGAAAATGGAAATGCGTGATTTTGTATTATCTAAAAGATGGGCCAAAACGTTTTAATGAAATCAAGCAACTCATTCCTACAATTACTGAAATGACCTTAAGCCTTCAACTCAAGCAGTTAGAGCAAAGCGGTTTAATCTCTAGAACGGTTTATGGTGAAAAAGCACCAATTAAAGTGGTTTATGAAATGACCGAATTAGGCCAATCTTTTAAGCCTGTTTTAGAGTCTTTATCGGTATGGGCACATAGTTTGATTAGTCTATCTGAGGTTGCAGAATAAAAGTTCGATTCACAATTATTATAATTAATATGAAAGATTGATTTTTTAATGCTCACTTCAATTAGCTCCATCCCTGTGCATGGGGCTTTTTTTTGCCCAAAAATCACTCATAAATACCCGTAAAGCCCATCAAAACGACGCTTAAAAACTGGCACATTTTCTGCATCTCTTATCAGTAATACAAAAACTGAATTTGGTAATACCAAGCTAGAGGTGAGATATGAACGATGTAAAACCTGTGGTTCAACCAAAGCCAACTTTAAAAGCCTTTTTAGTCGAATTGCTTAGCGTACGTGCAGGCGTATATATCAAACAAAACAATCAGCCGCCTAAAACAAAAGGATAAGACTGTGGCAAAACAAAAGCTTGCTCGAATCAGTATTACCGTACCTGAAACGACCCTCAACGCACTCGACCAAAAAATTGTCGAGCAGAACTATGAAAGTCGCTCGCAAGCCATTGTCGACATGATTAATAAACACCTGATTGCAGAGCAGGCGCAGGCCAATGAAGTCATGGTGGGCACCTTGACGCTGCTTTATGACGCTAGCCAAATGACCTTGCGTAATCAATTGGTCGATTTACAACAACAGTTTTTAGCGCAGGTGATTAGTTCACTTCATATTCAACTTGACCAACAAAAGATATTGCAAGTCATGTTAATGCAGGGCGCGAGTTCTGAGCTTAGACAAATTAGCCAGCAATTTATTGTGCTGAAAGGGGTAATCAAAGGACATCTAGAACTGATGGATGCCGTCATGCCGCCCATACAGCAAAATGACTAAATGAGGAGTAGCGTGTTGAAAAATTTATGGACAATTCAAGACTGGAAAACAGCATATCAAAACGGGCAAAGCCATCTTAAAGATTTGATTGGCTATGTTGCAGAAATTAAAAATGATGATCATGCATGGATTGAAATTGCATCGAACGAGCAGATTCAGGCACAAATTGATGTTTTAAAAGACCAGAATATTGCTGACTTACCACTATACGGTGTGCCGTTTGCAGTCAAAGACAATATTGATGTCGCTGGTTTTCACACTACTGCCGCCTGTAAAGAAGTTAAATATTTAGCGACTCAAGATGCTGCCGTAGTTGCCAAACTAAAAAAAGCAGGGGCGATTGTGGTCGGTAAAACCAATCTTGATCAGTTTGCGACTGGGCTGGTTGGCGTTCGCTCTCCATATGGCGCAGTAAAAAATAGTTTTAACCCTGAATATATCAGCGGTGGTTCAAGTTCTGGTTCATCAGTGGTGGTTGCCAACGGCATTGTGCCTTTTAGTTTGGGGACAGACACGGCGGGGTCAGGGCGTGTTCCTGCGGGCCATAACAATATTGTGGGTCTTAAGCCGACAAAGGGCTGGTTTTCTACTACAGGTTTAATTCCTGCATGTCGGACTATTGATGTCATTTCTATTTTTGCGCTGCATATTGATGATGCGTGGACCGTTGCCAGTTTAATGCAGGGCTATGATGAAATAGATGAATATTCACGAGCACATCCAGCCAATGTACCGACTCAATTTTCTAAACAAAAAATTGCTATTCCAGCTCAGCTTGAATTTTATGGTGATCTTGAATCTAAAAAAGCCTTTTTAGTTGCAGTCGAGCGCGTAAAAAAACTAGGCTATGACGTTGAGAGTATTGATTTCAGTGCGTTTAATGAGCTTGCTGCTGCACTATATAACGATGCTTGGGTAGCGGAAAGAACAGTCGCCGTTGAACGCATGACAACACGTGAAAAGGCTCATCCTGTTATTGCTCAAATTATTGCGCAGGCAGATAAATTCAAGGCAACAGATGCACTTCAAGCCGAATATAACCGCGCCGTGCTTGCTCGAAAAATTAATTCGGCATTACAACCTTTTGATGCCTTGATGGTTCCGACAGCGCCAACCATTTATACTATTGCCGAAGTTGAAGCCGATCCTTTAACTAAAAATGCGCACATGGGTGCCTATACCAACTTTGTCAATTTTGCCGATCTTTCTGCTTTGGCCTTACCCAATGTACTCCGTGCAGACGGCCTACCAAGCGGAGTAACCTTTATTGCACCAGCTTGGCATGATCAGGCACTCGCCAATTTTGCGCAGCTCTGGCAAGCCGAAACATCGCTGAGTTTAGGTAAATCAGCTCAACATTATCAAAAAAGTATAAACATCCACTCGAATCATTCAGTGCAGCTTGCTGTAGTGGGAGCGCACTTAACAGGCATGCCCCTTAATTTTCAGCTCACTACCCGTAATGCTACTTTGCTCAAGAAAACCCAGACAGCAGATGCTTATAAACTCTTTGCCTTAAAAAATACCACGCCACCAAAGCCAGGGCTGCAATGCGACGTGACAGGTACGTCAATTGACGTCGAAGTGTGGGATGTTCCCTTAGCAAATTTTGGAGCCATTGTGGCTGAAGTGCCTGCACCACTTGGTATTGGGAACCTGAAACTAAAAGATGGAACATGGGTCAAAGGCTTTATTTGCGAAGCTTATGCCATTCAAGATGCAACCGATATTAGTCATTTTGGAGGCTGGCGAGCCTATATACAGTCACTCAATCAAACCGCTCAAAGTGTTGTTAGTAAAAATGTTGGGGAAGTTTCTATATGATTAAAAAAGCGTTGTTATCCGTATCTATTTTATCGGCAGTTGTATTGGGCGGGTGTGACAATACCGCTAAAGTGCCCGAGGCCAAACAAGACACTCAGGCATCCACAAAAACAAAACCAATTACCATTGGATATAGCGATTGGCCGGGCTGGGTGGCTTGGCAAGTGGCTATTGAAAAAGGCTGGTTAAAAGAAGCAGGGCTAAATGTAGAGTTTAAATGGTTTGATTATTCGGCTTCTCTTTCGGCTTTTTCGGCAAATCAGCTCGACGCTGTGTTGGTCACCAATGGCGATAACTTGGTAACTGCTTCTGGCGGTACTCAAGGCATGATGATCATGGCAACAGATTATTCTGCGGGCAATGATGTCATTATTGCAAAAGAGGGCATTAATACCATTCAAGACTTAAAAGGAAAATCAATCGGCGTCGAAAAAGGCTTGGTTGACCATCTTTTATTGGCAACAGCTTTAACCGACCATAACATTAAAGCGAATGAGGTGAAGCTAGTAAACTCAGCCACTAACCAATTACCCCAAGTGTTTAATAGCCCTGATATTTCCGCGATTGCTGTTTGGCAACCTGTTGCAGGTCAGGCATTAAAAGCAGTGGCAGGCTCTAAAATTATCTATACCTCTAAAGACAAGCCGGGTTTAATTTACGACACCTTAACAGTCAATATGAGCCACTTAACTGCTCATCAAGAGGAATGGAAAAAAATCATTCAGGTGTGGGATAAAACCGTTAAATATATTAATGACCCTGCAACTCATGCCGATGCGGTTAAAATTATGGCAAACCGTTCAGGGGTTGATCCAAAGCAATATGAGTTGATGGTCAGCGGTACGCATTTATTAGATATCAGTGCCAATAAAAAAGTATTTGCTAAATCTCAAGGCTTTGACTCGATTTATGGCTCTAGCTATCACGTCAATAAATTTAACGTCGAAAACGGTATTTATAAAACTGAACAAAATGTAGATGGGCTGATTTATCCAACACTCATCGAACAACTTAAATAAACCCTATAAATAAAAAAGCCCAATATGAACTTGGGCTTTTTTATGTCGGACTTATTTTTCTGTACTGACCTGAGTCATACGCGGTATTTTTGGTAAGTCTTGTAAAGCAGGGTCAAGCTCATCTTCTTCAGCGTGTACCAGATAATCAACCCGTGAACGGAGCTGTTTAAACTCATGTGTACTCATTAAATCGAGTGAGCGTGGACGTGGCAAATTAACTTCAATAATTTCTTTAATTTCACCGGGATTGGCTTTGAGTGCCACAATTCGGTCTGCCAGTAAAATGGCTTCATCCATGTCATGGGTGACAAAAATAATGGTGATATCAATGTTTTGCCATAAATCCATTAAATGCTTTTGCATTTTTTGACGAGTGTGCGGGTCGAGTGCACCAAAAGGTTCATCCATGAGTAAAATTTTAGGTTGATTAACCAAAGCTCTAGCAATCGCAACCCGCTGTTTCATGCCACCAGAAAGTTGATGTGGATACTGATTTTCATATTTTTCTAAACCAATAATATTGATCCATTCACGTGCTTGAGCTTCGGCTGTCATTTGACTAGCGCCGCGCATTTGCGGACCAAACATTACGTTTTCTTTTACAGTTTTCCATGGAAAAAGGGTATAGCCCTGAAATACCATGCCGCGTTCAGGGCATGGACCCGTAATGCATTCGCCGTCTACTAAAACTTCTCCACTATGGTATGGGTCTAAACCTGCAATAACACGGCTCAGTGTTGACTTACCGCAGCCAGAAGGGCCAATCACACAAATAAATTCTCTTTTATGAATTTTTAAATCGAGCTTATTTAAAACGGTACGTTCGCTTTGACCATGCTTAAAGACTTGGCTCAGTTGTTTAGCTTCTAAAATAACAGGACGTTCATAAATTTTTTGAAAGTATTCATGTGTGTTAAATGTTGAATCATTCATTATTTTGCTCCTACTTTCCACGTGAACATCCGCTCACCTAACTTCATTAATACCCAGTCACAGACCAGCCCAATCACGCCAATAATCAAAATAGCCGCATAGACGTTGTCAAAGTTTTGATAGCGAGCCTGTTGGGTAATAAACCATGTAATACCCGAGGTCGTACCAATCAACTCCGAAACAATTAAATAGGTCCAAGCCCACCCCAATAGCACACGTAAGTCACGGTAAATATCAGGTAAGGCCGCAGGAATTACCACGTGAAATAAACTTTTGAGCTTATTGGTGCCAAGCGTATAGCCAGCTTCAATTAAGCTTCGATCTACCATTCGGGTGGTATTGGCAATAATGAGAATTTGCTGAAAGAGAGTACCAATCACAATAATGGCAATTTTAGGTGCATCATTAATTCCTAAAATTGCTACTGCAAGCGCGCCAAATGCGGGAGCGGGTAAGTAACGGAAAAATTCAACAAACGGTTCTGTTAACAGCGATATCCGCTTAGAAAAACCACACAAAATACCCAGTGGAATCCCAATCAATGAAGATATAAAAAAGGCTGAAAAAACCAGTTTAATACTGTGCCATAAACTTTGATGAAACCACGGTGAATCAGGTTGTTCTGGTGGTGTTGTAAATGCGGTGACCAAAGCCTTAGCGACTTCATGGGGAGCGGGTAAATAAATCGGATTAACCAAAATACCTTGTGGTGGTGCAGAATTTCGATTGACTGCATTTTGTGCTTCGAGATAGAACACATTTTTATCAATGCGACTTCCTACTTGTAAGTAAGAAACACTTCCCGAACTCGTGATTTGTACTTGAGGATGCCAAACAAAAGGTAAGTAACTGATTGCGCACCAAAGACATATTGGAATCACGAAAGAACAAATACTGAGAATCAGCTTGTTCTTTCGCGTAAATTCCTTTGCAACATAACCCATATCGAGAGCTCCCCATTTTGATCAGTATTACGATTTTCATAAAACGTAATATTGTTAAGCAAAATAGGTGCCATCTTTAAGGTGCATCAGATGAGTTAAGAAGACGAGGGAACTAAAGTTTCATGTAAATACACCCAATAACATTTTTTATCTTCTACTTTAATGCAGGCCGTAGAGGTACGCACTGTCTCGGTTTCATCAGTTTGCTGATGTTCCTGATATTGCACCCAACAATAATTTTCAAATTTGTATAAAGCTGTACTCTTAATAATGTCGATTTTTAAAGAGGGTTTCTTTCCCATATTTTGGCTAAATAAACTATTCACTTCGGCGAAACCAATACTCTGACCTTGAACCGTTACCATCTTAAAATTTTGATCAAAACTATCTAAAAGCGGGCTTAGACTTTGCTCTGCATTTTTTCCTGTAAATACATTTTCTATTAAAACATGTAGGTCAATGACACTTTGAATGGCTTGATCCATTTGATTAGACATGATTTTTCTCCTTTAATACCTTATCTTTCTTTTAGATAAACTAAAAAGTATGTAAGTTAGGGGAAGATAAGCTATTTTATATAAATAGACAATTCTGTCTGTTTTTTATAAAATATCGATGATTATGACTCAGTTTTTATAATAATGATGTCCCCAAATCGACTTCTACCGTGCAAATGGTGATAAGCGCATCAAGTACTTACAAATCAAATTGAAGCATGTTCTAGTGTCTAGTGTAACTCCAACAGTTAATGAAGAAGGTGTTCCAACAGAAGCGTTTGGTTTGAAATACGCAGCTGTTGAATGGACTTACAATCAACAAGATATTAACGGTACTGCTAAAGGTGCTGTTACTAAGAAATGGTCACTTTCTAACAATACTGCTTCTTACGCAGCGTAATTGTTTAAGTGAATATTTGGTGGAGGCTGACTTAAAGTTAGCCTCTGCTGTCTTTAAGCATGCTTGTTGTGAACTCGAATGAATTTAGATCGGCTTTATCCATATGGATTTCGTTCAACTTTGTTTGATCGCTTAATTCCTGAAAGTGAAGATTATGCAAAAGGTCTTTCTATTCAGCAATTAAGAGAATCGGTAGCAAAAGATTTAGAAGACTTACTTAACAGTCGAGTCGCTAAATTGGATCATGTAGTTGATGATTACCCGCTAGTTAAAAAATCTATACTTCAGTTCGGTATTATTGATTTTGTGGGGCTTTCTACAGCCAATCCGCTAGATCGTGCCAAGATTTGCCAATCTATTGAACAGTCAATTGCAGCTCATGAACCTCGGTTAAGACAAATACGGGTAGAGATGTTGTTGGATGGGCACAATATGGGGGCATTGTGTTTAAGCATTCAGGCGTATCTAAATATTCATCCACTGTATGAACCTGTCGTTTTTGATGCATTGTTAAAACCGACAACGCAGCAATATGTAATTTCAGCGAGAACCTAGGCATAGTGGGTGTGTTGTGATAGAAGAGCTTTTACCTTTTTACGAAAAACAACTACAGGAATTTGGTCAGCAATCTCGTGAATTTGCTCAAAAATATCCGAAAATTGCTCAGCGTTTATCTTTAAATCAAGAGCAGATTGATGACCCGCATATCGAACGTCTTATACAAGCATTTTCATTAATTTCTGCTCGTATTGATAAGAAGCTTGCTGATAGTTATGACGTATTTACCCGTTCTTTATTTGAGGTGATGTTCCCTCAATATTTACGTCATTTTCCGGCTTGTTCAGTAATAAGTTTTGAAGATATAAATAAAATAAAGCAGCTCACAGAGGCACATATTGTTCCTGCTCACACGGTCTTGAAGTCACGCAGTTTTAAAGGGGTCCAGTGTGAGTTTAATACTACGCAAGAAGTCAAATTACTCCCTATAAATTTACAAGCGCTAGAGTTTAAAAGCACACCTAGTGCACACATGCATTTAAGCCAAAATGCGACTTTAACTTTTAAGTTTGAAATTTTTAATCATGCTCATGTATGTTTAATAAATGAAAAACTACCTATTTATTTAGATGCAATTTCTAATTTTCCACTTCAAGTACTAGACAGTATTTTTAAGAAGGGAACAACTTTTGCCATTAAAATAGGACAGAAAATTGTTGAACTGGATAAAAATCCATTTGAGTTAACAGGTTTTTCTGAGCAAGAAAGTCTATTACCACTCGATCAGCATACTCATCATGCTTATCGTTTGCTGATGGAGTATTTTTGTTTTCCTGAAAAATTTAATTATCTAAAACTTGATTTAGGTTTTTTAAAGCGCTTATCCCTAGAAGATAGTAATTTTGAACTGCTTATACATTTTAAATTAAATTTAAATGATCAAGCTGTAGTGCGAAATTATTCTGAATTAAATGTCGCTAATTTTAAATTGTTTACTACACCAGTTATTAATTTATTTGAAAAATACGCTGAACCACAAAAAATTGTACATAAGCAATTAGAATATCCGCTGATTACAGATGCTCATCATCCTGAGTTTTATCAGGTGTATTCAATTACTGAAATGAATATGGTTCGTGAAAAAACGAGTCAAGAAGAAAGCTATGTTCCGGTACTGCCTTTTTTTGCCATGAGTCATTATCATGCTGACACAGCACGTTTTTTCTATGCAGTGAACTATCAAAAGCTACAGCCCAATTTTGTCGAAATGGGTTATTCAATTATTTCTAAAAATTTAAATCCTTCGTCAACACGTTCGGATTTTATTAGCACAAAACTATTATGCTCAAATCGTGACTTACCGCATGAAGCATTAGGGCAATCTAATAATATATTAAACCTTAATGATAGTAGTCTGGCTCGCCGCGCTATTGTTTTAAAAAGACCTACAAAACCTTATCAATTTGGTCAAAGCCAGAGTGAGCAGTGGCGTGTTATTTCACACCTTTCATTAAATAGTTTAGCGTTAATGAAAGGTGATGCGGTATCTCATATTAAAGAATTACTTGCTTTATATAACTTACCTTTATCAAAAGAAAATTATCTAATTATTGAATCAATCAAACATCTTGAATTTTCACTTACTCACAAACTTGTAGATGGAAAGCCATTCCCAATGTTTGTAAGAGGAGTAAAGGCAGAGTTACAAATTGATTCATCGGTATTTAGAGGTCATAGCCTATACATTTTTAGTCAGTTATTAAGTCGTGTTTTTAATTTAAAGGTTCAAATTAATAGTTTTGTTGATTTGGTTGTTAAGGATTATTCATCTCAGCAGGAGTTATACCAATGCAGTCAGAACGTTGGTGGCAAGACTCTTCTGTAACAGCTGAGCTCTTTACAAAGCCAAAGTCTTTTGAGTTTATCCAGGCAACACGGCTATTAAGACACGATTCAAATCGTACAGTTAGTTCATCTTGGAGTGATCATTTTAAGTTTGAGACATCCTTTAATTTAAATTTTCCTGCTACAGAGATTGAAAATTTAGAATTAACGGACGAGCGGATTTATATCACGAATTTAATCGTTGGTCTTACGGGCATACAAGGTGCTTTACCTTATACGTATACGAATAAGATTAAGCAGGCTCCACGTCAGCAACGGGCTGAAACTAAAGAGTTTTTAAGCTTATTTAATCATAAGCTTACTGCTCAATATGTAGAGTCTAGTATTACCTATAATCTACCGATTAGATATGAGATAGAACATAAAAATGACTATTTAGATATTCTACATGCTTTGAATGGCTATGTGCGATCACAGCATCAACAAGCCGATCTGGATGAATATTTTGCAGAATTTTCAGGATTAATGCAGGGGCAAAATAATACAGTTCATGCATTAAAAACGATGCTGTCATGTATTTTTAAACATGAAATTACGATTAAAGAATTTGTACAAGAATCCTTTAAGTTAGCGAGTGATCAGTTAACAACTTTAGGTGGAAGTCAGCCGAGTCTGCTTGGTGTTAATACTTTTTGTGGGGAAACCATTCAGCAGATTGACGGAAAAATTGAAATTCAAATTGGACCTTTAAAACGTCAGCAATATCTCAGTTTCTTACCAAATCAAGAGTTAAGCTTAAAGCTTAAGAAACTTGTAGAAACGTGGTGTAGTCCAACTTTATCAATAGATTTACGGCTTATCTTGGATGAATCAGAAATACAACCTATTTGTCTCACTCATAAGAATCAGAGTGGATTAGGGCAGGGTTCTTTTCTTATGTCGCGACAACCAAAAGTACATAGTCATGAAACCTGTTATAGCCTTATTGGGGAGACAATATGATAAAAAAAATATTACTCTCGTTCATTGCTATTTTTTCAATAGTTAGTGGAATTATTATTTTCTACTGGCGTGATGTTCAATATAACCCTGATAAAGGAGATTTTTTCCTTTATTTCTTAGTTTTACCAGCAATAATTACATTGGTGATTTTATCGCCATGGTTAATTTATAGCGCTTATACAACGTATAAAGACAAAAAAGAGCAAGCTATAAATCAAGATAAAGATGACGTTAACTCAAAACAAACTGCGATAACTGATCAGCCATTAGAACAGCTAGATTTCAATATTTATTCTAGTTTTGCTTTACATGCTTTTGGTGAGAATGAAAGCATTATTGAACAGCTACAAAACTTTAAAAGCCCAGAGCTGGATGATCAACTGTTAAATTCTTACGGATTACCCCTTTTATCTTACCGTATTAAAGATTTGGATGAAGAGAATCATGAGGAGAGTGATTACTCATCGCCAAGACAAGTTCGTATGATGTCATTAATAAGACAGCAACTCGAACAAAATATAGAAAATTTATATCTTCTAGCTGAGCATTTAAAGCGTTCAACTTTATTTTATGAGTCGCAGCAAGCCCTTGAATATCATATGCATCCAGCATGGGTAAATCCTGAGTCTGAATATGACAATGTAGAAATGCCGATCGTAGAAGTTTATCGCTTAAATCGCTTAAATCTACACATCCTTCTTTCGGAGGATTTGTTACATATCTGGAATGATGGCCACAGTAATGAATTAATTTTAGAATTTTTTACTGAAATTGGTATTCCTGCTCAAAAAATCCATATTGAATATCATTTTTTTGGAGAGCAACTGGCTTACCAAGAGTTAATGCATTTATTAAAGGGTATTCATAAAAGAGAGCATGAGATGTTCTTTTTGGTCGTGGCCGATTCGGAAATTGATCAAGATCTAATTGATGAAAAATCTTGGATGATTAAAGATTATATTCCTGCTGAATTTGCAGCAAGCTGTTTACTCGCAGATCCTTTAGTAAAAATTCAAGAATTAGAACCGACTAAAGCACTGAAAGTGGTAGTAGGTCAACAAGATACAGCGAAGCTTTTTAATAATTTTGAATTTAATGATTTACCTCAGCATGAAGGTGATGAGCCTTATGTACTGATTTTGTCAGATCAGACCGATATAAAAGTTTCGAAGAAATTGCAGCAACACTTTCTTCAAACGCCTGTAGAACCGCATCACTATATTTATGTGAAATCGTCATTAGGGCATACCCAACATTTAGCTGATATTTATGGCTTTATGCTGAGCATGCATTTCCCTGAACATATCATTCCTTTTGTCTTTGGAGAAAATACGGTGTCAGCACATACGTTTGTGCAGAGTATCACTGAAAACTCAGAAGATGATGCGATGGTGTTGAATAACTAATTTAAACTTTGGACTTAGAACGAGAATAGAATGCATACAATTTTAGGCTACTTGTGGCAGTACATCACGAATCCTAAAGCAATTATCGCCTTGTCATTGTTCGTGGCATTGATGTCTTCATATACTTCAATTCCTCGTCATATATTCTGGGCTTTAGCTACTGCCTATGCTTTGGGTCTCATTGTTTATGGTATCTATTGGCTTATTCAACGAAGAAAGCATGCTGCTCAAGGTGAAGAGTTAGCTGAGGCGATCGAAAAAGATAACCAAGCTGAATATGGCAAAAATAAAGATAAAGAAGAACTTCAGCTAGTTAGTCAACAAATGAAAGAATCAATTCAACTGATTCGTAAATCTAAGTTGGGTGATAAAAAAGGCAATGCTGCATTATATGAGCTTCCTTGGTATATGGTTATTGGTAACCCGGCAGCAGGTAAAAGTTCAGCTATCTATAACTCTGGTTTAAAGTTTCCTTTTGAAGAAACACATCAGAAAATGGTATCTGCTGGCTTAAGTGGTACTCGAAATTGTGACTGGTTCTTTTCTACAGAAGGTATTTTGCTTGATACAGCGGGCCGTTATTCTGTTTATAGCGAAGATCATTCTGAGTGGTTAGGTTTTTTAAATATTTTAAAAAAGAACCGTTCTAAAGCACCAGTTAATGGTTTGATTCTAATTGTTAGTATTGCTGAGTTAATTAGTCAAAGTCCTGAAAACTCATTAAAGCTTGCTAAAAATTTACGTGCTCGTATTCAAGATCTAACCGAACGTCTAGAAGTGGTTGTACCTGTTTATTTAGTCTTTTCAAAAATGGATTTGATTGCAGGTTTTACTGAGTTTTTTGAATTTTATGAAGCTCAAGAATATAACCAAGCTTGGGGAGCAACGCTTCCATATGAGCAAAATTCTTCTCATAACGCGGTAGATTTGTTCGAAAAACATTACACCATTCTTTACGATGGTCTAAAAGGGGTAAGTTCGACTCATTTAAGTCGCCGTCATTCGCAAAATATCTCACCAAGCGTAATGACTTTCCCATTAGAATTTAAAACACTAAAACCAGCTTTAAAAAGCTTTATTGGTACACTTTTTGAAGATAACCCATATCAATTTCAACCTGTTTTCCGCGGGTTTTACTTCACCAGTGCTTTGCAGGAAGGTGTAATTGAAAGTCCAATGACTGAACAAATTGCACAAGAATTCCAGCTGACACAAATTGCTCAAAATGATTTAAAAG
Source organism: Acinetobacter sp. TG2027 (assembly GCF_000302435.1). Lineage (NCBI taxonomy): Bacteria > Pseudomonadati > Pseudomonadota > Gammaproteobacteria > Moraxellales > Moraxellaceae > Acinetobacter > Acinetobacter sp. TG2027. The sequence continues at coordinate 23,836 of NZ_AMJN01000036.1, forward strand.
ACCATTCAAAAATTACTCCTAACCATGGCTATTTCTTAAATGGTCTATTTTCAGATGTTATTTTAAAAGATAAAGATCTCGTTAAGCAGCATGTAAATACGGGAAGAAAACGTCAACGTTATATTGCATTTATTGGTGCTTTAGCAGGTGTTTCAATAATTTTGGGTGTATGGGTTTGGTCTTATCGTAATAACCAGCAATTAATTGGTGAAGTTCAAGCAGATTTAAATAAAGTCGTTCAATTAGAAAGAGCCTCTGGTCAGCAACTGTCTACCCAATTAGAAGCTTTGCTGATTCTTCAAAGACGTTTACAGCAGTTAGATGAGTTTGATGAAAATAGACCACTTAAGTTTAGTTTTGGTTTATATCAGGGCAATGAGCTTCGTGAAAAGTTAAAAGCCGAATATTTAAAAGGTGTTAAGCAGATTGTGTTAACACCAACACAGCAAAATATTGCTCAATATTTGCAACGCGTAAAAAATAATGAAGCAACATTAAAAGCAAACCATACGAATGTTGAGATCAAGCAAACTGCTCAATCTCAACAATATCTGGAACCTTCAGATACCAATCCTCAAGATGCTTATAATGCATTAAAAGCTTATTTAATGATGAGCAATCCGCAATATATGGATGCTAGTCATCTAAGCGATCAGGTTACGCGTTTCTGGCGCTCTTGGTTAGATGCAAATAAAGGTCAAATGCCGCGTGCAGATATGATTCAAGAAGCTGAACAGATCTTGTCGTATGCAATGACCTTAGCAAATGATAAACAATTCCCAGTTTTAGAAGCAGATTCGCAAATTGTTGATCAAACACGTCAAGTATTGCTCTCTGTTGTTCGAGGGATGCCAGCGCGTGATCGTGTTTATAACGAAATAAAAATGCGTGCCGCGGTACGTTTCCCAGCGCTGACTGTAAGTCAGATTGTGGGTGAGGCAAATAAAAATATTGTATTGGGTAGTTATGCATTACCAGGCGTATTTACCCAAAAAGCTTGGAATGACTATGTAGAAAAAGCAATTGAGGAAGCTGCAGATAAGCCAACAGACAGTAAAGACTGGGTGTTAAATAGTCGACAATCTGATGATTTAACTTTCTCGGGTAGTCCAGAGCAAATTAGAAAGCAGCTAACAGCGCTTTATAAGCAAGAATACATTGCTGAATGGAGAAAATTCTTAAGTGGTATTCACTATGCTAAAGCTGGCCAATTTGCTCAGCAAGTAAAAAATATTGATGTTTTAGGTGAACCGCAAAACTCTCCAATTAGAACATTAATTGAAAGAGTTGCAGTCGAAACAAATTGGGATAATCCGGTTGTTCAAGCTGAGCTTGCAGCTCCACAAAAAGGATTTATTGCATGGTTTAAACGTAAAGTTTTAAATCATGATGACAAGCAAGTTGCTAATCAAGTGGCAAACAATGCCCAAGGTGCTATTTCTCAAGAATATCAAATGTTCTACCAGTTGGTTCGCAAACGTGATGATCAACAAGGTAAGTCATTGCTTGATGAATATATGACAAATTTAGCACTCGTTCGTAGTAAGTTTAATGAGCTTAAAAATGCGGGTGAAATTGGACCTAATGCGATGACATTAGTCAAGCAAACCCTTAATGAGCAAACGTCTGTATTTAACCAAACTCAAAAAATTGTAGATGAGAAAATGGCGGTTGGTTTCAATGAAATTGATCAGCGTTTACTGCAAAAATTAGTAGTTAGCCCACTTACGCAAGCTTTTGAGAGTTTAATTACACCGACACAAGACGAAATTAATAAATTATGGGTAATGCAAGCCTATCAACCATTTACAGCAAATCTTGCTAAGAAATATCCATTTAACTCATCAGCTTCTTTACAAGCAACAAGTAGTGAAATTGGTCAAATCTTGGGTGAGAACGGTAGTATTTCTCGCTTTGTAAAAGAAAGTCTTGATCCATTTGTGATTCGTCGTGGCTATACGTTAACGTCTAAAACTTGGAAAGATTTAGGCATTAGTTTAAATCCTCAATTCGTTATGAATTTCCAAAGATATGTTGCACCAGCCAATGGTATGGCAACTGGTGAGTTGAATGCTCAAGCGCAAGCTGCTCCAGCAACCAACCAATCGAACTTCCAGTTCTACCCAATTCCAAACCCGCAATTGCTTTCATATACCGTTGATATTGATGGTCAGCGTATGACTTATGAAAACGGTGTTCAGCAGTGGGTTAACTTCATTTGGCCAAACCAAGGCAGTATTCCAGGTGCTCGTATTACCGCTGTAGATTTACAAGGCCAAACACATACAATTTTTGATGAGCCAGGTGAGTACGGTATTAACCGTTTAATTGATAGTGCTCAACGTAAGGAACAAAATGGCGGATTTGAAATGCTTTGGCGTAGTAAAACTGATCCATCATTATTTGTAAAAATGAATTTCCGTCTAATTAGCAGTAATTCAGGCAGTATTGGTTCAAGCCGTGGTTATGCAGGTATGCAACTAGTTGATAAAGTCACTGCCGACAAAGCAGCTCGTGTGGTGTCTGCTCAGCAAGCGCCAGCTCAAGCTGCTCCAGCAAGAACTGAAAATCCTGTTTCAGCACTTGCTCAGCCTTCTGCGGGAGTTAAACCATGACATGGAAAATAACCTCTATGCGAAAGGAGGAGCAATAATGCAAACATTAAAAACAACTCCTTTGTATTACGGCAAAAGTCCTGCACGAGGCGACTTTTTAAAAACAAAAGGACAGAATGCTTTAATACAGTTGCTTGATCAGTGGATTACTGAAGCACTGGAATATGCAATGCAATCAGGCAGCTTTAAAGAAGCTTATAACACGTTACCTTCACTGGATTTCTTTATTGCGAATCCGAAAGAAAATATGTTTTTAGCGGCGAATCTGCTTGCAAGTGAAGATAGTTCAGGCCGAGCTTTTCCAATGGTACTGAGCCATTTATTAGAAATTGATTTACCGTATGATAATTTGTTGTATGCGCCCTATAGCTATAAACATGTATTAGTTGATTTATTTCAAAACAATCGTGCTTTAAAAGGAATTAAAGACTCCGATCTGTTACTTGGAAAATTAGGTCACTTACAAAATCAAATTCAGGTTTTAACTGAACGTGAATGTGTAGGTTTCTATGAAAATCATACGATGCACTCATTTGCTCAATTAATGAAGTTAAGTATTTATGAGTTAGCGCAAAGTATGATTGGGCTGGGGTTATTACTGCAGCCAATTTTACAAAATGGAACGAGTCGATTAAATAAAGTTTTAATTTTGCCTATTAATAATCCTGCTTACAGTTATGAAATAGCAGCATTTTGGGTCAGTATTATTTGTCGCTTTTTAAAAGAACATAATACTGAGGTGCTGATAGGTTTGCTACATCGAGAGCAACCCGTATTATTCTTCGGTTTTCAAGGGGCTGATATTTTAGCTCTGAGCGATATTTTTACTCAGAATATGGATAGTAAACACTGGGTTTCTTTAATAGAAGCACAATGGATTGATACTTATTTGGAGCAGAATGCTGGTTTAGCTACGCTAGAGCAATCATTATGCCAACGCCAATTAAGTTTAAATCAAGGTTTAAAACTATTTAGACAGACTTTTTTGGGTGAATAATAATGAATCAACGATATCAAAGTAAACTTTCACAGCTCATAAAAGGCTGTTGTATCTATGCAATTGCTAACTATGCTTTAGCTCAGCCCATTGTCGTAGAAGGTGTGGTTCCTAACGAAGCGAGTAAACAGGCCATCTTATTAAAAATGCAATCTGTTTATGGTGCTGATCAGGTTGTAGATAAAATACAAGTGAGACCCGTAGCTGCTCCTAATGGTTGGAGTGACTCGGTAACTCGAGTGATTACGCCTGATCTTAAAAAGGTTTCACAAGGCAAATTAAGCGTAAATGGTACTCGGTTTGAGTTGAGTGGAAAAATGCTGAACCCAGCAGATATTCAGCCTACAATTCAATCTTTTCAAGGATTAGTGCAGCCACCGTACCAACTGTATTCACAGTTATCAGTCAATCAGGCTGAGCAGAAAATCATTGATGATGCACTTAAAAATCGAATTATTGAATTTGAATCTGGTAGTGCGGTTTTAACTGATGCGGGTCAAAAAATTCTTGACGAGATGGCTATTGCTTTAAATAAAGTTGGCGGTAAGAAGGTGAAAATTATTGGTCACACTGATAGTTCTGGTGATGCGACTAAAAACTTAAAACTTAGCCAAGACCGCGCATTAGCAGTTAAAAACTATTTGATTAGTAAGAGTATTCCCGCCGACCATTTATCTACAGAAGGTTTAGGTTCATCTAAGCCAGTTGCAGATAACACTTCTCCAGAAGGAAGAAAGAAAAACCGTCGGATTGAGTTTACTGTTCTATAAATATAAGGAGAAGAACATGGCTAGCCCTTACATTACGATTGGATGCCCAACAACTGGTGGAGGGCAAGTCATTTCAGGAAACAGTACATTTTTAATTGATGGAATTGCAATTGCCTGTGTAGGAGATAAGGCTACTTGTCCGTTACACAAAACGGTTTCTACGATTGTATCGGGAGACCCCAATATGCTTGTCATGGGAAAATCCGCAGCGCGTGTAAATGATTCATTATCATGTGGCTGTAAATTATTGCCAAAACAGAGTTTAGTTAATCAAGGGTAAGGGTAGAGATATTTTTATATAGATATAAATATCTACTAAAACATATTAACGCTTGAAATGATGAGTAGTTTGTCTGATAAAGCTGAATTTTGTTAATATACAGGCATTATGATTTTAAGCATTAAATTATTTAAAAATATTGAGAGTAATGATGAGTAATTTAAAAATTTTAATTACAAAACTTTCTACAGTTGCGCGAACTGCTTTAGAAAAATCGGCTAATGCTTGTGTTATTCAACAAAATTACGAAATTGAAATTGAGCATCTATTTTTAGAATTACTTAATCAATCTTTAGAGAATGATTTAAAAATTTTATTAAAGAAATATAAAATTTCATCTGAAGCTTTAGCTGATGATTTAAAAGAAACAATTTCTCAATTACCAAAAGGTAATACCCGAACTCCTATTTTTGCTAAATCTATTGTTCGTTTGTTTGAACAAGCTTGGTTATTAGCTTCGGCTGAACAAAATCCCGTTATTCGTAGTGGTCATTTATTAGTTGCATTATTAACTGCACCTGATTTATATCAAATTGCAACAAGAGCTTCGAGTTTATTTGATCTTTTACCGATTGATTCAATGAAACATAAGTTTCTTGAAATTTGTGAGAAGAGTGTTGAACAACAAGATGAAACAAAAACACCTTCAGATGAAGCTGAACCTACAGACACAACTGCAGCAGCTACCAAAGTAGCTAAAACACCTGCACTTGATCAATATACGATTAATCTCACTGAAAAAGCGAAAAAAGGCGGTATAGATCCAGTTATTGGACGTGAATATGAAATTCGCTTAATGCTCGATATTTTAATGCGTAGACGCCAAAACAATCCGATCTTAACCGGAGAGCCTGGTGTTGGTAAAACAGCTGTAGTGGAAGGTTTGGCTTTAAAAATTGCTCAAGGTTTAGTACCAAACGCCCTAAAAAATGTTCATTTGCATGTGTTAGATATGGGGCTGTTACAAGCAGGTGCAAGTGTTAAAGGCGAGTTTGAAAATCGTTTAAAACAGGTTATCCAAGAAGTTCAAGCTTCTACTCATCCTATTATTTTATTTATTGATGAAGCGCATACTTTAATTGGGGCAGGTGGACAAGCAGGGCAAAATGATGCTGCAAATCTTTTAAAACCAGCACTTGCACGGGGTGAGTTGCGCACAATTGCTGCGACTACTTGGGCAGAGTACAAACAATATTTCGAAAAAGATGCTGCATTGAGCCGACGTTTTCAGGTTGTAAAAGTAGAAGAGCCGACCGAAGAAGTTGCGGTAGATATGTTGCGTGCGATGATTCCTGTCATGCAGCAGCATTTTAAATTGCAAATTGATGATGAGGCGATCGTTACAGCAGTTCATTCTTCACATCGATATATTAGTGGACGCCAACTTCCAGATAAAGCAATTAGTGTGCTTGATACGGCTGCAGCACGTGTTGCGTTGACCCAAAATGCTCAACCTGTAAAGCTTGATCAGTTAAAGGCCCAAGAACATAACTTAAAGCTTGAACAGCAAATTTTAGAAAATGAACATCGTCAGATTCCAATTCATCATGAACGATTGGAAGCTTTAAAAGCTAATTTAGAATCTTTGCAAAAAGAGATCCAAGAAACCGAAGAGCAGTGGCAAAAAGAATTAGAACTTGTCCATAAAATTCAAGAGTTAGAAGCACAGAATCATGCTAATGAGTCTGAAGCTTTCGATCAGATTAATCTACTGCGTAAAGATCTTGCTGATATTCAAGGTCAGCAACCCTTAGTATTTGAAAGAGTAAACTCTCAAATCATTAATGAAATTATTTCTGATTGGACAGGTATTCCTGTTGGAAAAATGGTTAATGATGAAATTAAACAGATATTAACGCTTGAAGATAAATTGGGCGAGCGTGTAATGGGGCAAGATTATGCACTCACACAATTAGTTCAAGGCATTAAAACTTCAAAAGCAAAACTTGAAGATCCTAATAAGCCACAAGGTGTATTTCTTTTAGTGGGACCGAGTGGTGTAGGTAAAACTGAAACTGCATTAACTTTGGCAAATGAGTTATATGGTGGTGAGCAGCATTTAATCACTATTAATATGTCTGAATATCAAGAAGCGCACACGGTATCTTCATTGAAAGGTGCACCTCCTGGATATGTGGGATATGGTCAAGGTGGTGTTTTAACAGAAGCTGTACGCCGTAACCCGTACAGTGTTGTGTTGCTTGATGAAATTGAAAAAGCTCATAGCGATGTTCAGGAACTGTTCTATCAAGTATTCGATAAAGGTACTTTAGAAGATGGTGAAGGACGAGTAATTGACTTTAAAAACACGACTATTTTGTTAACTTCAAATGCTGGTTCAAGTGCCATTATGCAGGCTTGCTTAAATAGACCTGTAGAAGAGTGGCCTACAGCTGAAGAGTTGATTGAGCACTTAAAACCAAGTTTATATAAACAATTTAAGCCTGCATTTTTAGGCCGAATGAGAGTTGTACCTTATTTCCCACTGCATGATGATCTACTTGTACGAATCATTAAGCATAAGTTAGGCAAAATCACAGCAAGAATTGAGAAACAATACGGAACACAAGTCCAGTATTCTGATGATTTGGTAGAGCTCCTCTTAAGCCGTTGTACAGAAGTCGATAGTGGTGCGCGTAACGTTGATAATATTTTAAATTCTACAGTGTTACCTGCATTAGCTACAGAAATTTTGGTGGCTTTAGCAGAGCAAAAACTACCAAAAGTTATCATGATTGATGCTAAAGATGACGAAATTCAATATGTACTAGACCCAGTTGTAAAAGCTGCTAAAAAAAGGACTAGTAAAAAATTGAAGTCAGAAGTTTAAAATTGAATAGAGCTAAAATTAGATGAATATTGATATTTCTGAACTACTCGAACCCATTAGTGATAGTTTGCCTTGTGGTGATGATTTTTCGTTTTCTAATGAATTTCATGAAATAAAAAAAGCCAAGACACAAGATGATCTATTACTAGATCAAGGTGATTGGGTTGCTGAGCGCAAACAAGCCGATTGGGACTTTGTAGCAAAGAACACGAGTGTTTTGCTAAAAGATAAAACGAAAGATATTCGTCTATTAACTTGGCTCTTAGAGGCTTGGACTCATCTTTATGGTTTTGAAGGTATGGCTAAAGGTTTAACTTTAAGCCATACCATGCTGAATCAATACTGGCAGGAAATTCACCCTGTTATTGAAGATGATGACTTAGATCAACGCATTGGTTTACTACAGGGTTTAATTAATCAGTTGCCTGGCTTGTTGAAGAAAGTTTCTTTAACCAATACAGCTCCTTATTATAATTTGCTTGATTACGATAATTTTCTATATCACGAAAATGTTCGCCGTAAACAAACTGAAGAGTATGACAGCCAGTCAGGACCATCTGAATTAGAACAATTCGACCAAGCCATTTTTAATACTTCTAAAACTTTTCAATACTCTAATTATCAAGATTTTAGTTCAGTCTTAACCGAGTGGGATGTTTTAAAACAGATTCTTGATCATTTAATGGGATTAGATTCGCCGAGTTTTGCTGCTATTGATTCGGCATTTGAGACTATTCACAGCACATTACGTAAGATTTATAAAGCAGAAGCTTTTGGTACAGGGCTTGCGCCAATCCAAGAACAAGCTACTGTTATCACGAGCTCATCTATGGAAAATCAAGTGCCTGTACAAGTTGTTTCAGATCAGCCAGCTTTTCAGCCTCAAGCACAAACGCACTTGGCTAACCGTGAACAAGCAATGAAAGTATTGCAAGAGATCGCAGATTACTTCCAAGCAAATGAACCTCATAGCCCTGTGAGCTATATGCTTCAAAAAACGATTAAATGGAGTCAAATGCCATTACACGAGTGGTTAGCGCAAGTCATTAAAGATGAGCATCCATTACAAATGGTTCAGGAAATGTTAGGTGTGCAGCCTAAAAATGAATATGAATAAAGATTGGTAAAGACATATGTTTAAAGCTGAAAAAGTCCTGTGGGGCGAAGGTTTATTTTTAAGACCTCAACATTTCCAAATTCAAGATACGTATCATGAACAACGCCTAAATCATACGGTTCGCGCAGTTGTACCTTTTTCGTATGGTATTCAAAAATTGAGTTTCGATGAGGCTCAGTTGAGTACGCATATTCTTGCTCTTGAATCTGTAGAGATGATCTGGCAAGACGGTGAAATTTATCAGGCACCGGCATATGATCTATTGCCTGAACCAATTTTATTAGATGATCTTAATTTACGTGGTGAGATGCTAATCTATTTAGCATTGCCGCTTTTACAAGCAAATAAGCAAAATCTAATTGATCAAAACCAAGCGCAAAAGGGTAGATATCAATCTCACCTTGTTGAAACGCATGATTTGTTTACTAATGCTACAGAAGCAGATATTAGTTTGCTACGCCGACGTGCTGTTTTTAAATTATTAGATGTACATAGTAATCCAGACCACAATCTAGATGGTTTCTTATATCTGCCGATTGGAAAGATTAAGCGACAAAGCTCTGGCGCTTTTGAAATTGATCGGAAGTTTATTCCGCCAATTTTGCACGTGGATGCCTCTGAATCACTCATTTCAAACTTAAAAAGAACACTGAATGTGATTAAGGCAAAAATTAAGACGATTCAAACCAATAACCGAGAAAATGAACAGAAGTTAATTGAATTCCGTTCAGGTGATATCGTTTCATTCTGGTTAGTAAATGCCTTAAACACAGCTCATGCTGGCCTGAATCATTTTGTGCAATATCCACAAATCCATCCAGAACGTTTGTTCTTCGAATTGTTACGTTTAGCAGGTTCTTTATTAACCTTCTCGACGGCGTATGATGTCGACCAGTTGCCTGCCTATAAACACCATAATTTACAAGAAAGTTTTTCGCAGTTAGACACGATTCTACGTGATTTACTCGATACAATTATTTCGAGCCGTTACATCAGTATTGCACTTAAAGAAATCCGCCCTTCATATTGGGTGGGAAGTCTTGAGACCGATAAGATTACTCGAGACACTCGACTTTATATTGCAGTATCAAGTAGTGCAATGCAGACACATGAGTTGATTCAGATTGTACCTTTACGATTCAAGATTGGTAGTACTTTAGATGTAGAGCAACGTGTAGTTGCTGCATTACCTGCAATTCCATTGCATCACTTGATTCAGGTTCCAACAGCGATCCCTGTACGTTCTGGTGTGAGCTATTTTGAAGTTGAACCGCATCATGAATTATACCAGCGCATGTTAGATTCAGAGACGATTTGTATTTATGTTCCAGCTGGATTCCAAGATATCAGTATTGAACTGATTGCGGTTATGAACGCTTAAGGGTAAAGGAGAGAAAAATGTCACAATCCACAGGTGCTCCTTCTTTATTTGACGATGGGCAAATTGGAACGGGTGGGAATAATAATAGCCAGTCTCAGGCAAAGCTACAGGCAATCAATCTTATTGATTTATTGCATGATGGCTTTTATTTAGTTTTTTTGATTCGAAATCAGTACGTGCCGGCAGACGCTCAGCAGTTTCGTGAAAAAATCTTAAATTTACTCAATCAATTTGAGCAACAAGCTAAAAAGTTGCAATTTTCAGCTGATGATATTCATGATGCTAAATATGCATTTTGTGCTTTGATTGATGAAACTATCGTAACGCAACAAGACCCAAGCTATTTTAATTTGCAAAATGCTTGGTTAATTAGCCCATTGCAATTGAGCTTGTTTGGTTCTCAGTTAGCCGGGTATCGTTTCTTTGAAATATTGGAACAATTACGAAGTCGTGGAAAAGAACGTCTAGCTGCGTTAGAAGTATTTCATTACTGCCTTTTGCTCGGTTTTCAGGGTAAGTACCGAATTGAATCTATTGAAAGTCTCAACCACCTAGTATCAAGAGTGGGTGATGAAATTGACTATTTAAAAGGGAAAAAAGTTGCGTTTTCGCCGTTCTCGGCAATTCCCGATCAAATACGAAATATTATTCATCGTGAAGTACCTTTCTTTTGGATTTTGATCTTTTTATTGATTTTTGCATTACTTACCTTTGCGGGTTTAAGATTTATGCTGAACAATCAAAATGATAAAGCATTATCTAACTATCAAAATGTGATTTCTGCTCCTCAAGAGCAAGCACATATTACAATTTATTTACCTTGATGATGGAACGAAATGGCTCAGGAAAAACCAACTTCTATTCGAGTTTTACAATCGAATAAAAAAAAGCCGAAATCACCAGTACTTTATATTGTGATTGGTGTGATTGCAGGGGTGTTTGTCAGCATCTCGCTATTCCTGTTCTTGTCTCAACCGAATTCGCCAGAATCAGCAGCAATTGAGAGTAAATCAACGGAAGAGCAAATTTTAAATCAAGATGCTGTACATTCTTCAGATGAACAAAATCAGGTTGCTGTAAGTCAAGATAACGAGACGGACTCAATGAGTCGTGATGGCTTTGAACAGCCAAAAGATAATGAGTTAAGCAATATTTTTAAACCTGTTCCACATAAAACTGTTGCTACGAATGAACAACGAGTTTCACCATTTGATGAACAGCTAACAGGTGAAAAGAAAGTTCAGGTTGTGCCTCAGCTACAAACGGGTGCAGCTAAAGCGGCTCAACCCAAAATACAGCCAGCTCAGCAAAAACCTGTGAGTAAGCTGCAGCAGCAACAAGTGGCGCAGGCTAAACCCGTAGTTGAGAGTAAAGCTCCAGCCGAACCAGAACCTGAGGTTGAGCCACCTAAGGCATCGGTAGATATTAAAATTACACGAAGTCCTTTTGCCGTGAATTAATGAACTGATGATGATCTTTCTCATTTTCTTTTGCTTTACATGTTTGGCAATTGGTTTAGCGTTTTTAATGTCTTATGAACTCAGGAGTAGAAGCAAAGATTTTGTATTGTCATTACTGCCCCAAGGGCGTAAACAGCTTAATCAGGTTAAACAATTTGCTCAAACCATGAATCAGGCAGCTGCTCCTGAAAAATTACAATCTCATTGGCATTTACAGCAATGGTGGATTGTAATTGCAGGCTTTTTCTTGTTCGCCAGTATATTAGTTTTTGCTTTTACTCGTCCGATTAGTTCAACCCGAATTGAAGCTGAATATCTGAAAAAAACGGATCCTCAAATTTATGCACTTTTAAATGGTGAAATATTATCACCACCGCCAGAAGTAGATGAAAGCCTAATTGAAGCCGCAATTGTTGAGGCCACGCAGTTAGAGCAGCAATATTCGTCTCAAAATAGTGGCGCTATTAATTCTTCACCGATTGATAACACCAGTTTCGATGGTCGAGCTATTTTGGATACAAATTTAGTTGATCGTAAATGGGAAAAAATGAACCCACGATATAAACAGCGTTTACTCATGGTCTTTAAAATCATGAAAGAACAGTATGGTTATGAGTTGGTTCTATTAGAAGGCTATCGTAGCCCAGCACGTCAGAATATGTTGGCGGGCAATCCAAATACGACTAGAGCGAGAGGTTATCAAAGCTATCACCAATTTGGTTTAGCTGCTGATGTAGCATTTAAGCGAAATGGAAAAGTGGTTATTTCTGAGCGAGATCCATGGGCAATGCAAGGCTATCGGTTATATGGGCAAGTCGCTGAATCGGTTGGCTTAACTTGGGGTGGACGTTGGAAATCTATCCAAGATTATGGGCATACCGAGTTCCGTATGCCAGGCTTAAGAAAAACTCAAGAAATGGCAGAAAAACTGATTGCTGAAAGTTCGAATGATATAAGTTAAATATTGATTGATGATTGAAAACGTTCTTGTAAAACAGACGTCATTTTATCTACAAGCTGGGAAATTATCCCAGCTTTTTCCCATGTGTAAATTGAAACGGCCATAGGAGGCACATCTCCTAATGAATCATATCGACGTACTCTTCGTCCATTGGTCGTAGCTACAGGCAATAAAGATAATCCTAATCCTGTTTCAACACTGACTAACACGCTTTCTAGGCTACTACCCGTAAAGGCAATATACCAACGTCGCCGTTCGCGCTCTAAAGTTGCGAACATTTCGTCCCGATAAAGTCCGCCTTGAGGAAAGGTCACTAAACTCATGGGATCAGACCATTCAGTTGTTGAATTCGAACTTTCAAACCATGCCATTTCTTCTGGGAATGTAGCGTGGTGATCAGCACTAGCAGTAGGTTCTTTGACAATAATAATATCGAACTCACCATTCCGATAACGTTCTGTTAGGTTCCGACTTAAGCCAGAGGTTACATCTAAACGAATGGAGCGATGCTCTTTGGCAAATATACCGAAAACTTCAGCCATTGCAGGACTCATCATATCTTCTGGTAAACCAATACGAATGGGAATACTTCCTGCCGGATCTTTAAGTAGGGCCTCAGCTTCCTGTTGGAGAGTCAAAATCCTTTGCGCATAACCAATTAGATATTCTCCAGATGCCGTCAGTTTGAAAGGTCTTGCTGTCCGATCTATAAGGGCATGACCGACAGATTCTTCAAGTCGTGCTAACTGCTGACTAACTGTTGATTGAGTCAGGTGTAATCGATCGGCAGCTGCGGTAAAACCGCCAGTTTCAAAAATAGTGACGAAAGCACGTAAAAGGCGAGGATCAAACATATTAGGTACCGCCACACTTAAAAGCCGATAAGATAAATATTTATAATCTTAATACTATCGATTAAATAATTTAATTTCCAAATACTTTTGGTGATCTTTATTCTATTTACAAAATATTTTGCCAAAAAATTCTATTGGGAGGCCACCATGCGTAAGTCACTAATATGGATGAATCTGATTGTCGCATTAGGGACTTCGGGTTTTACAAATATGACGAATGCAATGGGTGAGTATCCTTTACATCAGGCAGTGATAAATAATGATACACAATCTATTAAACGGATTTTATCTCAAAAAGCTTTAATTGATGAGCGAGATGAAACTGGTTCGACTGCTTTGATGGTCGCTACAAGAGCAAATAATGTACATGCTGCTCATATGCTGATAGAGGCTGGTGCCGATGTAAATGCAAAAGACAATATTCAAGACAGTCCATATTTATATGCTAGTGCACAGGGATATTTAAAAATTCTAAGAATGACACTCATGCATGGTGCCGATTTAAAAAGTATTAACCGTTACGGTGGGACTGCACTCATTCCGGCAGCGGAACGAGGCCATGTTGAAACAGTTCGTACATTAATTGCGGCCGGTGTAGATGTTAATCATGTCAATAATTTGGGGTGGACGGCATTACTTGAGGCCATCATTTTGGGAAATGGAGAGCCCAAATATCAACACATTGTAGAGCTTTTATTAAAGGCAGGTGCTGATCCGAACTTGGCTGATAAAGACGGCATAACTCCCTTACACCATGCGCGGTCAAGAGGATATCGCGAAATTGAAAAAAGACTTCTTGCAGCTGGTGCAAAATAGAAAGTGAGAGTATGTGATGGAAAAAGGTGAACATTTTTTACGTAAGGCGATTGAGCTTGCCTATAACAATATAGAAAAAGGTGGCAGACCATTTGGAGCTGTGGTTGTAAAGAATGGGGAAGTTATTGCTTCAGGCGTAAATCAGATTCTGACAACGAATGACCCAACTGCACATGCTGAATTACTGGCGATTCGTGCAGCCAGTCAAGTTTTAGGATCTGCCAACCTAGAAGGCTGTTCTGTGTATGCAAGTGGTCATCCATGCCCAATGTGTATGGCTGGAATGCGTTTAGCAGGTATTAAGTCGGTGAGCTATGCATATTCTAATGAAGACGGAACACCATTTGGTTTGTCTACAGCCGAAATATATATAGAGCTTGCCAAGCCCTTTGCTGAGCAATCAATGAAAATTCAATATATACCCATCAGAGTTGAAAACCGCACTGATCTTTATGTGCATTGGAAGAATTATCAAGCCAATCATTCAGGCTCAAAATAATGAAGCAGTCTGGAGCTTTTTTGACCCAGCCGATGCTCATTGTAACTGTGGCTTTGGTTGGGCTTAATTTAAGACCATTTATCACAAGTATTGGACCATTGATTGCCAATATTCGAATAGCCACTGGTTTAAGCTTACAAGGGATAGCTCTACTTACTTTGCTACCGATGATGCTTATGGGGATTGTTGCATTTGTTGGCCCAATATTGCAGAACTATGTCGGCGAACGATGCGCTATTCTTGGTGCATTACTGGCCATTTGTGGAGGATGTGCTGTCCGATTTTTATTGCCTACATCCGAAGGATTAATTCTTAGTGCAATAGTAATTGGATTTGGCGTTGCGATGATACAAGCGGCTTTTCCCGGCATGATTAAAAGAGAATTTAGCCAATATATTGGGCCGATGATGGGGCTTTATTCGGCTATGCTCATGGGCGGTGGAGCATTAGGTGCATGGTTAGCTCCCATAATTTCAAATATAACGGGCCTTTGGTCGATTGGACTGGCTTTTTTTGCTATTCCAGCTTTATTTGCATTTATATTGGCACTTATCTTTTTACCATTAAAAGTTGGCTCATCCATTCATCGCGCGCCTATAAGAAAGTTATTAAAGCAACCTCGAACTTGGTTATTAATGGCTTGTTTCGGGCTTGTAAATGGTGGCTACTCATCAGTCGTAGCTTGGTTAGCACCTTCTTTTCAAGATCAGGGTTGGAGTGCAGCACAAAGTGGAAAATTACTCGCTTTGCTGGCCTTGAGCCAAGCAGCTTCAGCGCTCATTTTGCCTGTTTTAGCTAGGAAATATAAAGATCGACGTCCATGGTTATGGTTTACGTTAGCAATGCAACTAGTCGGTTTTTCTGGAATGGCTTTTATGCCTGATTTTGCCTCTATACTTTGGGCAATTTGTTTGGGCGTAGGTTTGGGAGGATGTTTTGCATTAATGCTTATCGTTGCATTAGACCATTTTGATGAACCGACACATGCAGGTGCTTTATCTGCACTGATGCAGGGTGGTGGATTTTTACTGGCAGCAATCCCGCCGTGGATTATTGCAATTTTGCATGATCTTACGGGGGCTTACAAAGCAGGATGGCTTTTCCATTTAGCCAGTGTGATATTAGTCGTTATTTTAGTAATTAGGTTGAATCCCAAAAGTTATTTTAAAGTAAGTCTGTAAAACGTTGAGTTAGCCAAGATTCTTTTTTTAAGAATTGCTGTTCCTATAATCACAAGCAAATGAGGGAATAGTGATACTATAGAATTGAAATTTTTCCATTTCTAAATGAATACAACAATATTTGATTTCTATGACTTCTTCTTTGAAACAGCTCACTTTATTTAATCAAGGCTTAGGAAAAACCAGTCGATTTGCAAAAGGCATGGATGGAACTTTACAGGCTATTGAGCATTTAGGATATGTGCAGATTGATACCATATCGGTTGTAGAGCGAGCTCATCACCATATATTGTGGAATCGAGTACCTGATTATGAGCTAAGTCATCTCAATAGTTTGGTTGGTGAGCGGCAGATTTTTGAATATTGGTATCATGCCGCATCGTATCTTCCTATGAAAGATTATCGTTATGCATTGCCTTCCATGATGTCTGTCAGGAACGGAGAAAGCCGTTATTTTAATAGAGGCGATCAACACCTCATGAATGAAATTTTGGCACGTGTTCGTGCTGAAGGAAAAATTCGTCTACGTGATATTGATAAAAATAATAAAAAGAGTTTGGGAAACTGGTGGAATACCGGACCAGGCCGCCGTGCTTTTGAGCAGTTATATATGCAGGGTGACCTGATGATCTGTGAGCGTAACGGAATGGAAAAGGGCTTTGATTTGACCGAGCGCTGCTTGCCTGAAAATATTGATTTAAGTATGCCTACGCTTTATGAATATGCGCAGTATTTATTTAATAATACGCTTCGAGCACATGGTGCATTTACATGGAAACAATTAGTTCATCTAAAGAAAAATGATTTAAAAGAAACTATGCGTGTCGTTCTGAAAGAACATATTGATGCAGGTGTTGTATCAGCAATTAAACTTGAGAATGGTCAAACTTTATATGTTGATGTTGCTGCAATGGAACAAAAGGTTAGTACTGATTTTGGTTTAAAAATACTATCGCCTTTTGATAATTCTCTTATTCATCGTGACCGTCTAGCTTCCTTATTTGAATTTGATTACCGCATTGAATGCTATGTACCAGCGGCTAAACGAGTATATGGTTATTTTTGCTTGCCGATCCTATATCAAGACGAGTTAGTAGGCCGAGTAGATTGTAAAGCGCATCGTTCTATCAAAGAATTAGAAGTGATTAGCCTACATCTGGAAAAAACAGTAAAAAATAAGGAGCTCTTCTTCTTCGAACTGGAACAAGAGCTCAAGCGTTTTGCTGCGTTTAATCAATGCTCAACTATTAATGACAAAGTGATTAAGCGTATTCGTACTAAAATTTAGACACCAAAAGCACTCCCGCTTTTGATGTTTTCACTTTTTTAGTTCAAAGGCATACGATATTCAATAATTCCTGGTTTTTGTGCAATCCAGTCATAAAGCTTTTGCGCTGTTACATTGGTTTCTTGAGTATGCCAATATAAACGGTCACAGTTGTGTTTGATTGCTTGCTTCTGCACATATTCAATGAGTTGCTTACCAATGTGTTGTCCACGAACTTCAGGTGAAACATAAAGGTCTTCTAGATAACAGTAATTATTTTTTGCCCATGTTGAACGATGAATAACATAATGCACAATTCCTAAAACCTGCTCACCTTGTTTAGCAACGGCACAGTACATAGGTTCATTCTCATCGAAGAAACGTTCCCATGTTACTTTTGTGACATGAAGGGGTAAATTCACTTGATAAAAATTTTGGTAAGCAAGCCAATATTTCTCCCATTGTGAATAATCTTGCTGCTGAACAGGAACGATTTGAAGACCTTGATTTTGCATAATAATTACACTCTGTTTTAAAGTAATAAAAAATCGACAATTAGAGTGTAGTTTTGATAGTGGTATTTTTATAAGATACACTTTTGATATTTTTTACAGTACCAGTTTTGATATGGCAGCGTCGATTTCTGCATCTTTTCCACATTTAATTTTGCCAAAAGGTCAGATTAAAAATGGACTATATACGGCTTTGCGTGATGCAATTTTAGATGGAAGGCTGACTGCCGGAACAAAATTACCCTCAAGTCGTGCTCTAGCAGAGATGATGTCAATTTCAAGGAATTCTGTATTGGCGGCTCTTGAACGATTACTGGATGAGGGATATTTATTTACTAAACCAAGTTCAGGTACCTATGTTGCTGAGGTTGTGCCAGATCAGTTAATACACGTTCAAAAAAATTCAAAAGAAACGTCTAAAAATATTCATCGTTCCTTAAATATTAATCCAAATCTTGAAGCTCTATTGGATTCATGGCGAAAGCAGTCATGGTTAAGTAAAAAGAAAAAAATGTTTCATGTAGGGGTAGGCTGTATTGATTTATTTCCTCATCAACTGTGGGGCAAGTTATTAACACAAGCTTGGCGGCAGTCGTATTATCAGCTTGGTCAATTTTACGACCCACGTGGCTATCTACCTTTGCGTCAGGCAATTTCTGAATATGTTCGCTCCACTCGAGGCCTGAACTGCAACGAAGAGCAAATTATTATCGTAAACGGAACGCAGCAAGCTATTCATTTAACGGCCTATGCCTTACTTCAAGCAAATGATGAAGTCTGTTTGGATGAGCCGGGATATGATGCAGCTTTTAAGATTTTTCGAAGTTTTGGTGCGCAGATAAATTTGATCGAGAGTGATGAGGAGGGAATGCAAATTTCTGACATTACTGATCATTACTTCAAAAGCAAACTGGTCTATACAGCACCTTCACATCAGTTTCCTTTAGGGGGAACTTTAAGTTTAGCTCGCCGTTTTGCTTTATTAGATTGGGCAAACAAACAAGAAAAATGGATTTTTGAAGATGATTATAATAGTGAGTTTCGCTATGGCACTCACCCAATTCAAGCACTACAAGGTTTAGATCAGCAGCAAAGAGTCATTTATTCTGGCACTTTTACGAAGATGATGTTTCCAGAGTTTCGTTTAGGGTTCATGGTTGTACCTGAAGCATTAATTGAAACCTTTAGTGCAGCTAAATACTATACTGATGTACGAAGTTCATATTTAGAGCAGGTCGCTTTAGCTTTATTCATTCAACAAGGCTACTATGCTCGACATGTACGTAAAGTTCGAAAGGCATGCGATGAGCGTCAACAAGTATTGATTAACGCTATTAATGAACACCTCTCAGATGTACTCGACGTTCAGCCAACAGATTCAGGCATTCATCTTATATGTTGGTTAAAAGCACCATGGACAGAGCAGGAGTTTATTTCTCATTGCTCGGCATTAGATTTGGAGATTCAACCTCTATCAAGATATTGTCAACTTGAGTCGAAAAAAGCAGCAGTTATGTTAGGCTATGCTGCACATCAACCTGAGGAAATGGTGGAAAATATTAAGAGACTAGCCATCAGTATCAAAAAGTAAAATAGCTAAACTTTTCAAAATTATATCTGGATTTTAGAGTGATTTTATTTTTAATGAGAAGGGCAAAGTATTTATTCGATTTAAATATTTGATGAAATTTTAAAAAATTTAAATTTAAAAGATTTATTAATCTTATTTTAAGCTAACTTCATTATTCTAATAATATCAAAGCTCAGTACAGTACACCTTTTGGCCACATTCTCCAGATGTGGCCTCTTTTTATTAGGAATAAATATAGCTTAGAATGAATTAATTTTTTAAGGAGAATAAGTTTTAATCTTCTTCCATGGCATTACTATAAAACTTAACACCCAGTTTAATTCGGTCTCGACCATTACTCATACGCCAACGATTGGTATCACGTAAAGAATATACACAACCACAATATTCCTGTTGATAGAATTCCTCTCGCTTACTGATTTCAATCATTCGACTAGAGCCACCATTTTTTCGCCAGTTATAATCCCAATATTGAATATCTGGATAATTGGATGCTGCTCGAATTCCGCAATCATTAATTTGAGCCATATTTTTCCAACGAGAAATTCCTAACGAACTACTGATGAGACTAAAGCCGTGTTCATGTGCGTAAAGGGCAGTTCGCTCGAAACGCATATCGAAACACATGGTACAACGAATACCGCGTTCTGGTTCATCTTCCATACCTTTAGCTCGAGCAAACCAATTATCCGTATCATAATCTGCATCGATAAATGGAATATTATGCTTTTCTGCAAAACGAATATTTTCTTCCTTACGGATGAGATATTCTTTTACCGGATGAATATTGGGATTATAAAAAAATATTGAAAATTTAATTCCAGAATCAATTAATGCTTCCATAACTTCTCCTGAACAAGGAGCACAGCAAGAATGAAGTAATAACTGATCATGTCCAGATGGGAGTTCTAATTTTAAACGTTGAGTTGACATAATAAAAAATTAAATTGCAATTCTAATAATTATATATTTTTATTTTGTATAATGTGAACTGAATTATTTTCAATTAAACATGAAATTAATTTAATATCTTGAAATTTATTTATTACTTTATTTGTGGTTTAGTTAAATATAATGAAACAATGAGATTATTAAATATTAAAATTATTTATATAGGCACTTTTGGATTTATTAATAGAAATATTATATAGTAATATAAAATATAGATAAATTTAATATTTTTTAAAAAAATAATATTAAAAATTGGCTAGGTAAGTGATTGATGTTTCTAGATATAGTTTGAAATTTCTATATCTTTATTGTGATGTCTGTCACAAATAAACCTTATTTTTTCAATTAAAATATTTCTTTAGATTTGTAGCTTTAATAAATCTATACTATAAAATTCGATGTGTTTTTAAATTTAAGTGTGTGATTATTTGAGATATGAAAGATTGGCAATGTAAGTATTGTAATGGTTACATTATGGTTAATCATTCAAAGATCAGCGTAGGAGAAAAAGTTTACTTTTTGGTATATAAATTTGATGCAAAGAATGAACGGAAAAAATTATATAAAAAGGGAATTGTAGTTGCTCGCTACGATAATATACTTCACATTGAGTCACGTAAAAAAACTTATAAAATCGAACAAGCTAAGGTCTATCCATTAGGAGCACCAATGCCTTTCGTTTACAACATGTTTTGGGTTTGCGGGTGTCCATGTACTCTACAAAATTAATTTCTTAAATTTAAATGTCAGCAGCTCATTTTATAAATTTAATTGAATTAGTAATCGTATCAAATTTATTTTCTCAGCTTTTATAGAAAAGTTAAGACCAATAAACTCAGAAAAATGACTTTGAGTGGTTGAGTGATTGATTTGACAAAAACAGTAGGCTCTCTTATAAACCTCGAGTAAAGTTGAGGTTAATCATGATAAGTGAAAATAAAAAAGCTGACTCTAGTCGAGTTTTGACTGTGGGTGAAGTTGCAAAAAGGAGTGGAGTTCCTGTCTCGACCCTACATTTTTATGAGACGAAAGGGCTGATAAAAAGTATAAGAACCAATGGTAATCAGCGCCGTTTTCCCTTAATCGTTTTAAGATATATTGCGATTATTAAAGTTGCTCAAAGAGTAGGAATTCCTTTAAATGAAATTAAAGAGGCTCTTAGCGCATATCCTATGGGGAGCAAATTAACAGCTAAACAGTGGAAAGAGTTATCAAGCCATTGGCGAAAAGATCTCAATGATCGTATTCAAAAATTAACGAGGTTACGGGATGAAATGGACTGGTGTATTGGTTGCGGTTGCTTATCACTAGAGCAATGTCCATTAAGAAATCCTGAAGATGTTTTAGGGCAAGACGGATCTGGAGCACGAATTTTGGAAAGGCCATGATCGCAATATTTTGATAATTATTTTTAGAAAGGAAAATCTTAAATTCCAATCAATTAAAGAAATGGTGAGTAGAACTCCCAAGAGAGTTTTTTATTGTAAACAAGACACATGAAACATGAATTTTTTTGATATCTTTAGTTTTTTTATTAAGAAGCAAAAATTTATGAAAAAAATTATCTTTCTTGGTTTAGCGCTTGTTTCGTTAACGGCTTGTTCATCTGTACAACATAAAGATCCAACTCCACCAAAAATTGGTTCACCAAACCCAGCTAGTCAATATTGTGTTGAACAAGGCGGGAAATTAGAAATTAGAAATGAAGCAAATGGTCAGGTTGGGTATTGTCATTTACCAAACGGCCAAGTCGTGGAAGAATGGAAATTATTCCGTGATAATCAAGCAAACTGTGTAGCAGAAGAAGCTCAAAAATTAGTGGGTCAATCTGGCCTTACTGATGATCAAATTAAACAAAAAACTAAATCAGAAATTGTGCGAAAAGTGGCTCCAGGTCAACCAATGACTATGGATTATCGTACAAACCGAGTTACAGTTACTATTGATCCTGCTTCTAAGAAAATTACTCAAGCAACCTGTGGTTAATGTGTGTAATTAAAGTTTGGTAAATCAAATTTTAAAGAAAAGAGCCTGCAGAAATGTGGGCTTTTTTTTCTTTAATTTTCGGAATAATGGATAACGGGATACTCTTGTTGTTGTGGCAGCTTCTGTAAAGCCTGATTAATTTTGATGAGAAAAATATCCACTTTGTCTTGGCTTGGATTGTTGGTGTTGTATGAAGCTCTTTCTTGATAGTTAATTCCGCATCCAATAATTTTCATATTTGCAGGATTAAAGCTCCAATCATTTTTATTTTTGATCGAGATATCTAAATCACTATCACATTCTTTCCAGAGTTTTAAGAATTGATTGGAATATACAGTTGGAGCTTCTTGTGCTCGGTAGGCTGTAAATCCTTGCATTTCAGGATTAGCAAACTGAAGGAGATGATTGGTAGGCATTCCTCCCCAAAGTATAGCGGTATCTTTTGGTAGCTTTATTCCTGTTATATGTTCTTCTTTAAGTGGTGCAGTTTGCTCATCTTTCTGTTTGGACTTTTGAGATTTATAAACCAGTTTTGTTCCAACAGGAACTGTTACACCTTTGACTTGAGTTATTTGTGTTGTATAGAAATAAGGCGAATCATCACGGTTACAGCCTGTCGGGTTATAACAACCAATACAACCACTTAACAATAAAAGCGGACAACTTAAAATACTTAATTTTAAAATTCGATTCATTTTTCTTATCTTTAATTATGTCTAGAAATTTAATATATCAGTATTTAAATCAATAATAAAAAAAGCCCCTAGCGGACTAGAGGCAGAAAAACATCAGATGCAAGAACAGGTGAATTATGCATCTGAGTTAAGTAGGTTGTATCAAACCATGTAAAGCACTTTACCAGTAAAAATGAATAAAAATAGGGAGGTGCGACTAATGGCTAATATTTATAGTTTTTTATTTGTACAACTTCCTGTACTTGTTTTAAGGAAGGGCGCGCTAATACATTTATATTTGTTAATAAAAACTACAAAAGTTATGGCGGTGAAGAAGGTTATTTATAGTGATTGTTCAACCGTTGTCTTTTTGTGCTACTGCCGAAGAGTTATTCGTGCTTTGTACTTGGCTTAATGATAATTTTAGAGCTATCCGAAAGGACACAATAATGACGAACATACGAATAATAATGAATCGAAGGTAGGACCACGTGTTTATTAGTGTATTTGATCTTTTTAAAATTGGCATCGGTCCATCTAGCTCCCATACAGTTGGACCCATGCGAGCGGCATACAGTTTTGTGGATGATTTATTGAAGCAAAACGATTTACAAGCAACAGCTAGAGTTCAGGTGAAGTTATACGGTTCGCTGTCGGCAACGGGTGTCGGTCATGCGACAGACAAGGCTGTTCTATTAGGTTTAATGGGTTTTGACCCTGAACATATTGATACCCAAGTAAGTACAAGCTTGATTGAAGATGTTCTAGAAAATAAAGCCATCCAGCTTAATCAGCAAAAGACTATTTCTTTTGATTATAAGCATGATGTGCTTTTTTTAGATGACTCTTTGCCTTATCACCCCAATGCAATGGAACTGATTGCGTATAACGAGGCTCAAGAAATTTTATATGCAGAAACGTATTATTCAATCGGTGGAGGTTTCATTGTCAGTCAAAGACAATTAACACACACCCAAACTGAAACTAACGATGTTAAGGTTCCATATCCATTTCACAGTGCGGCTGAACTTTTAAGCTTATGTAGAACTCATCATTTATCAGTGAGCGAGTTAATGCTTGAAAATGAAAAAAGCTGGCGTAGTGAAACTGAGATTCGCAGCAAGATTATGGAAATCTGGAAAGTGATGCAGCAGTGTATTCACAACGGATTAATTAATGAAGGCATATTACCGGGCGGATTAAACGTAAAACGTCGGGCTAAAAAAATTCACGATAAGTTATTAAATAAGAAAAACTCAAACCTGATTGTGACGACTTTCCATGCGATGGAATGGGTCAATTTATTTGCCTTAGCGGTAAATGAGGAAAATGCTGCTGGCGGTCGAGTAGTGACGGCACCTACAAATGGGGCCGCAGGAATTATTCCGGCAGTTTTATATTACTACGTGACTTTTTCTAAAGACTTTTCCGAAGATAAAGTGGTTCGCTTTTTTCTAAGTGCGGCAGCCGTTGGCATTTTATGTAAACTCAATGCTTCTATTTCTGGTGCAGAAGTAGGGTGTCAGGGCGAAGTTGGCTCAGCGTGTGCGATGGCTTCGGCGGGTTTAGCCGAAATTTTAGGAGCATCACCTGAGCAAGTGGAACATGCGGCTGAAATTGGGCTTGAACATAATTTGGGTTTAACGTGTGACCCGATTGGTGGTTTGGTTCAGGTGCCTTGCATTGAACGAAATGCAATTGCAGCTGTAAAAGCCATTAATGCAGCCCAAATGGCACTTCATGATGACGATGAACACTTTGTCACGCTAGATAAAGTGATTCAGACCATGAAAGAAACTGGCAAAGATATGTCTGAGAAATATAAAGAGACTTCAAAAGGTGGCCTTGCTGTTAACGCCATTGAGTGCTAAAAAAATGAGATGGGGACGAGGTGACCCCCATCTCATTTTAACCATTAAGCTTCGCGAGCAACTAAAGTTAAAATATCGTAAGTTGCGACAAGTTCACCACGTTGGTTTTTGACTTTAATATCCCACACCACAACGCCATGCGCAGGCTGAGACAGGTCTTTTTGTGGCTTAGGTGTTTTTTGTTTACAGGTGAGTTCAACCTGAATCGAGTCACCAATTTTAACCGGTTCAACAAAACGTAAGTTGTCCATACCGTAGTTGGCAATCACAGGACCTTGTGCTGCATCGACAAATAGACCTGCTGCGGCAGACACAATGAAGTAACCGTGTGCAACGCGTTCACCAAAGAAAGACTCGGCCGCTGCGATTTTGTCGGTATGTGCATAAAAGTAGTCACCGCTTAAACACGCGAAATTGACAATATCTGCTTCGGTGACTGTACGGCGCGCTGTTAATAAACGCTCACCAATCACTAACTCATCAAAAGACTTTTTAAATGGATGTACACGGTCTTCATTAACTTTCGAGCCAGCAGTCCATGAGTGAGTAATTTGAGTCAGACTGTTTGGAGAACCCTGAATTGCAGTGCGCTGCATGTAGTGTTTAACTGCACGAATACCACCTAACTCTTCACCGCCACCTGCACGGCCAGGGCCGCCATGCACAAGATGAGGTAGTGGTGAACCATGTCCTGTACTTTCTTTTGCTGACTCTGCATCGAGTACATGCAGACGTCCATGCCAAGGTGCAATTTTTTGAATAATCTGCTCAATATTCTCATCGTTATTTTTAACGACAGAAGCCACTAGGCTACCTTCACCACGTGAAACAAGGTCAGCAAGCTCTTCAACGTTTTGATATGGCATGAGTGTACATACTGGACCGAAAGCTTCTGTGATATGTACATGTGTTGCTTGTAAAGGTTGTTCGCACACCAATAAAGTTGGAGCGAAAAAAGCACCTTTTTCAGGATGGTCTGCATTAAATGTAAAGCTATCATTGCTACCAAAAACAATTTTTGCATCTTTGCTGAGTTCGGCAACCTTTTCTGCAACGTCATGTTTTTGTTTAATACTGGCTAAAGCGCCCATGGTGGTTTCTTCTTTTTGGGGGTCACCCACCACAACTTTAGCAAGTTTGGCAGTTAGCTTCTCTTGCACAGTCGCTAACAAATTTTCAGGAACGAAAGCGCGACG
Organism: Acinetobacter sp. TG2027; assembly: GCF_000302435.1. Lineage (NCBI taxonomy): Bacteria > Pseudomonadati > Pseudomonadota > Gammaproteobacteria > Moraxellales > Moraxellaceae > Acinetobacter > Acinetobacter sp. TG2027. The sequence continues at coordinate 49,645 of NZ_AMJN01000036.1, forward strand.
AATCGCAGTACATTTTTGACCTGCTTTTGTAGTCATTTCACGGAAGACTTCACGCACAAATAAATCGACAGTTTCTTCATTTGCATCAGGGCTTAAAATTGCGCTGTTTACCGAGTCGGCTTCCATGCTAAATGGAATCGAATATTTATTGAGGTGAGGGTGGTTACGTAGTTTTTGGCCTGTGTAGGCAGAACCTGTAAAGGTCACACAGTCTTGTGGGCCTAAGTGATCGAACAAATCATACGTTTGACCGCAAATCAGTTGTAGCGAACCTTTTGGTAATACGTGTGCTTCTTCAATCGCTTTTACAACCGCTTGAGTTAATTGGGCACCATCGGTTGCAGGTTTCACAATACATGGCACACCTGCAAGTAAAGTTGGTGCAATCTTTTCAAGCATTCCCCAAATTGGGAAGTTAAAAGCATTAATGTGAACTGCAACCCCTGCTTTAGGGCTTAAAATGTGCTTAGCACCGAAAGTTCCATTTTTAGATAATTGAATCCAGCTATCTTCAGTAATAATTTTTTCATCATTAAGTTCACGGCGAACCAGACTCGAATAAGCAAATAATGTCTGGATCCCGCCTTCAATATCAATCCACGCATCTTTACGAGTTGCGCCTGTCGCATAAGCAAGTTTGTAGAACTCTTCTTTGCGCTCAAGTAAATGTTGGGCAATTTGTTTTAACGCATTTGCACGTTGGTGAAATGTCCAGTTAGCCAGTTCTGAACCATTTTGTTTGGCATATTGAACAACACGTTTCATATCTATGCCATGACTACTTACGGCATAAATCGGTTCACCTGTAATAGCATGATAAACAGGGCGCAGTTCTTCACTCGTCGAATGCCATGTTCCATAGACATAAGAAGCAAGATGAGACAGTTGATGCTCAGACTGCTGAAAATCTGTGTCAGTTGAGGTTCCTTCTAGGTGTGCTTGTTCAAGCATGACCAAACTCCTTTTTTATTTGATACATCAATTATAAAAATTGCAAAAATATGATTCATAATTTCAGATTAATTTGTCTAAAAGTCAACTTTATTTTGATTTGTAAACGTAAAAAGATTTTTTGTCTTTAATTAATATTTATTAATTTCAATTATTTAATCCTTATTTGTTATTTAGATATAATTTGATACTAAAAAAGTGATTGACTTTGTTTTTGGTGTATCGAAAAATAGATTTAAGGGTGATGCCTACAGGGAATGAAAGAATGGAAAACAACTACCAGAAATTTGAACAAAATATTGCCAATGAAATTACGATTGAGGCTAAGGATCAAATGCCTGATGCCTACCGCAAAACATTGATTCGTCAAATCGGGCAACATGGCCATTCTGAAATTGTAGGTATGTTGCCTGAAGGAAACTGGATTACTCGTGCGCCAACTTTAAAACGTAAAGCGGTTTTGCTCGCGAAAGTACAAGATGAAGCGGGTCATGGTTTATATCTATACAGTGCAGCAGAAACCTTAGGTGCTGACCGTGATGACATGATGGAAAAGTTGATTGATGGAAAAATGAAATACTCATCAATCTTTAACTATCCAACTTTGACTTGGGCAGATGTCGCTGCAATTGGTTGGCTTGTCGATGGGGCAGCCATTGTGAACCAAGTTGCGCTTTGCCGTACTTCATATGGGCCATATGCACGTGCAATGGTACGCATTTGTAAAGAAGAAAGTTTCCACCAACGTCAAGGTTTTGAAGCCATGATGGCTTTGGCAAACGGAACGCCAGAACAAAAACAGATGGCACAAGATGCAGTAAATCGCTACTGGTGGCCAGCACTGATGATGTTTGGTCCAAGTGATGAGCATTCTCCGAACAGTGCACAAAGCATGGCATGGAAAATCAAACGTTTTAGTAACGATGAGTTACGTCAAAAGTTTGTTGATAACACCGTGCCACAAGTGTTGCAACTTGGCTTGGAAGTACCGGACCCAGATTTAAAGTTCAATGAAGAAACAGGTCACTATGAGTTTGGCGAGATTGACTGGCACGAATTTAATGAAGTGATTGCCGGACGTGGACCATGTAATCACGAGCGTATCGAAGCACGCCGTAAAGCATGGGAAAACGGCAAATGGGTTCGTGATGCAGCAGTGGTCTACGCGAAAAAACAGCAGCTTGAAGCGAACAAAGTGGCTTAACAAGATTTATGGAAAAATTTGAGGAAATCAAAATGGAAGATAAAAATAACTGGTCGCTCTACGAAGTATTTGTACGTAGTAAACAAGGCTTAAGCCACCGTCATGTAGGCAGCTTAAGAGCACCTGATGATGAAATCGCACTGCAACATGCTCGTGATGTTTATACACGCCGTAATGAAGGAATTAGCATTTGGGTAGTTCGTTCTGAACTGATTAAATCATCACAGCCAGATGAAAAAGCTGAATTTTTCGATCCTTCTCTAGACAAGGTTTATCGTCATCCGACTTTTTATCATATCCCAGATGGCATTGAGCACATGTAAGGGGAATGGCAAATGAATCATTCAGTTTTATCTAAATTCTTATTACATATTGGCGACAGTCAACTGGTTTTATCTCAGCGTTTGGCTGAATGGTGCGGGCATGCACCTGAGCTAGAAATTGATATTGCCTTAGCAAATATCGGCTTGGACTTGTTGGGTCAGGCAAGGAACTTTCTGACTTTGGCTGGTCAATATGATGAAGCTCAACGTGATGAAGACCAACTTGCGTATTTCCGTACAGAACGTGAGTTTTTAAACCTCTTGTTGTGCGAACAACCCAATGGTGACTTTGCACAAACAATTGTACGCCAGTGGTTGATGGACCATTACCATCTTCATTTATTTACTGCTTTAGCGCAAAGCTCACTTCCTGAATTAAGCGCGCTTGCTGTCAAATCTTTAAAAGAAGTGAAGTATCACATCCGCTTTTCGACAAGCTGGATGGAACGTTTAAGTTTAAGCACAGATGAAGCGCATCAACGTGTACAAGACGGTTTAAATAATTTATGGCGCTTTACCGCTGAATTATTTGAACTGAGTGCAGATGAACAAGCACTAGTTGTAGAAGGCGTGATTCCAGATTTTTCAAATGAAAAAGAACAATGGAACCAAACCATTGCAGATGAGCTTAAGCGTTTTGAATTAAATGTTGCTGTGAACGGTGCTTATCGCCGCGGTGCAAAACAAGGATTGCATACCGAGCATTTAGGTTATTTGTTGGCTGAAATGCAATGTATTCAAAGAACTTATCCGGGCATGACCTGGTAAGACAAGGAGGTGAGCCATGCAAATGATTCGTCATTGCATCGACCAATGTTGGGATGTTCTACAAACGGTAAGTGACCCTGAAATTCCGGTTTTATCGGTTGTCGATTTAGGCATGATTCGCGGTGTAGAGCTTAACGATCAACAAGAAATTATTGTTCGTCTAACTCCGACATATAGCGGTTGCCCAGCAACAGATATGCTCAAAGCACAAATTGTTGAGGCATTTACCGCAGAAGCTTTGACACCAGTCAAAGTCATGGTTGATTTGTCAGAAGCATGGACCACGGACTGGATGTCTGAAGCAGGGAAAAAGAAACTGCAAGTTTATGGCATTGCACCACCTGAAGGGTTGGCGCATCAGTGTGGGACTCACGTTCATTTAAATGATGGTGTCGAGTGTCCACGTTGTAAAAGCCGACATACCCGACTGTTAACAGAGTTTAGTTCTACCGCCTGTAAAGCACTTTATAAATGTCAGGACTGTCTTGAGCCTTTTGATTACTTCAAATGTATTTAAGTCTTTAGATAAGGAAATCAGCCATGAGCCAATTTGTACCATTAAAAGTAAAAAGTATTACACCGCAAACCGATCAGGCAATTTGTATTGCATTTGACGTTGTACCTGAACAACAAGAACAATTTCAATTTCAACCGGGGCAACATTTAACCATTCGCCATTTAACCGAAGCGGGTGAAATTCGCCGTTGTTATTCAATTTGTAGCTATGCGGGTAAAGAAGACATCAGCATTGCTGTTAAAAAAATTGATCAAGGGCAATTTTCAAACTGGGCAAATGACCATTTGAAAGTGGGCGATGTGCTTGAAGTCATGCCACCACAAGGTGTGTTTTTTCAAAAAGCAGCCAAGATGGGCGGACAAAACTATTTAGGTGTTGCTGCGGGCAGTGGTATTACCCCAATTTTATCAATTATTAAACAAGTTTTATTTGAACAATCTGAAGCTAAATTTACCTTGCTCTATGGCAATCGTTCGTGGAAACAAACCATGTTTGCCGAGCAAATTATGGATTTGAAAGATCAGTTTAAAGAACGATTTCAACTCATCAATATCTTTTCTCGTGAGTTCAATGATAGCGAACTCATGAACGGTCGTATTGATGCAGAAAAGCTAAAACAGCTTTTTGATTTTGAAGTGCTTGAAACAAACTTTGACCATGTTTTTGCCTGCGGTCCAGACGAAATGATGAATGCTGTAGAAAGCACTTTGCCGAACTTCGGTATTGCCAAAGAGCGCATTCACACTGAACGTTTCCATACAGGACAAGCACGTAAACGTAGTGCTGAAGCTGATGCAAATCGTAAAGAAGAAAAAGTAAACATCATTTTAGATGGTCGTGAACTGATTGTTTCTGTGGCTCAAGATGATGAAAGTATTCTTGATGCGGCTTTACGGGCAGGTGCTGACTTACCGTATGCATGTAAAGGTGGGGTGTGTGCGACCTGTCGCTGTAAGGTGCTTTCAGGTGAAGTCGACATGTTCCTTAACTATAGTCTTGAAGAAGATGAAGTTGAAAAGGGCTATGTGCTGAGCTGCCAGACCTTACCAAAAGGCTCAAATGTTCGCTTGAGTTTTGATGAATAGAGGCTGTTATGCAAGAGTTGATCAAAGCCAGTACAGCTGCTGACGGTGTTTTGTTATTAACCCTAAACCGTCCAGAAAAAAGAAATGCCTTAAACAATGCAACATTGCAGTGTTTATGCGAGTTGCTCGAAGAAGCTGAACATAATGCTCAAGTTAAAGCAGTGGTTTTAACGGGTAATGCTCAATGTTTTGCGGCTGGAGCAGATCTTAGCGAGCTAGCTGCAATGGACGCCGTGTCTTTGCAACTCGATATTCGTCCAAAGCTGTGGCAGAAAATTGATGCGTTTAGTAAGCCACTCATTAGTGCAGTCAATGGCTATGCCTTAGGCGCTGGGTTCGAGTTGGTTTTGCATTCAGATATGGTGATTTGTGGTGAAAATGCCCGATTCGCTTTACCTGAAATTACCTTGGGTATGTTGCCGGGTGCAGGCGGAACACAACGTTTAGCACGCTTGGTCGGGCAGCAGCTCACCATGCGCTGGGCCATGACAGGTGAGATGATTTCGGCAAAACAGGCAGAACAACATGGCATTTGCAGTCAAGTGGTGCCGACCGAATTAACCGTTGAATATGCGGTTCAACTGGCAGCCAAAATTGCCAAACAAGCGCCTTTAGCGATTCGCGTGATTAAACAATCAATTAAAAGTATTCATGAAACAACGTTAAGTCAGGGACTCAAGTTTGAACGTCAAAACTTTGTCTGGCTGGCGGCTACAAAAGATCGAAACGAAGGGATTAATGCTTTCTTTGAGAAAAGAAAGCCAGTGTTTAGAGGTGAGTGATGGACTATCAAAATATTATTGCTGAAGAAAAAAATGGTGTTGGCTACCTGACATTTAATCGCCCAAAAGCACTGAATAGCTTTAACGTTGATATGCACCGTGAAGTGGCTGAGGTTTTAAACCTGTGGACTAAAAATCCAGATGTTCGCTGTGTTGTGATTAGTGGTGAAGGCCGGGGCTTTTGTGCAGGGCAAGATTTAGGTGATCGTGTAGTAGACCCAAATGCTGAAGCTCCAGATTTAGGATATTCCATTGAAACTTACTATAACCCGCTCATTAAAACGATTGTAAATATGCCAAAGCCTGTGATTTGCGCCGTAAATGGCGTGGCAGCAGGTGCAGGGGCAAATATTGCGCTGGCGTGTGACTTGGTGATTGCAGCTAAATCGGCAAACTTTGTACAAGCATTTTGCCGCTTAGGTTTAGTTCCAGACTCGGCTGGTACATGGTTTTTACCACGTGCCGTAGGCCATGCACGTGCGATGGGATTGGCTTTGTTAGGTGACAAGCTCCCAGCAGAAACCGCAAAAGAATGGGGCATGATTTGGGATGTTGTTGAAGACGCCGAGCTTAAAGCAAAAGTGACTGAACTCGCTGAACGTTTAGCGAAACAGCCTACATTTGGTCTATCTCTCATTAAAAAAGCCATTCATCAATCAAGTAATAACACTTTTGATGAGCAAGTGCTGTTAGAGCGTGATTTACAACGCATCGCGGGTCGTTCAGAAGATTATCGTGAAGGTGTGCAAGCCTTTATGAATAAACGTGAACCAAACTTTAAAGGGCGCTAAGCATGACAGATTTAGACTTATCTCGTGCCCGAATTGCCGTCATTGGTTCTGGCACCATGGGCATCGGCATTGCCCAGTTAGCCATCGTCAATGGGCACTCGACTGTTTTATATGATCTGGACGCTCAAAAAGCGCAACAAGCCGCTCAGGGCTTGGGACAGACGTTTAAAAAGCTGGTTGAAAAGAGCAAGCTCACACAACAGCAAGCGGATGAAGCCTTAGCGCGTTTAACGGTGGTCAATCAAATTGAAGCACTGCGTGATGCTGACTTGGTGATTGAAGCAGTCATTGAGAAAAAAGAAGTTAAACAGTCTTTATTTAAGCAACTCGCTGAGATTTGTAGTGCGCAAACTATTTTTGCAAGCAATACATCTTCAATTTCAGTGACTGCAATTTCGGCTGGCATTGCTCACCCTGAGCGAGTAGTGGGTTTACACTTCTTTAACCCTGCGCCAGTCATGAAACTGGTTGAAATTGTACAAGGCTTAAAAACCCCAAACAGCTTATGTTTAGCTTTAAAAAACTTGATGGTGAATTGGAAAAAAATTCCAGTACTCACCAAGTCGACGCCCGGGTTTATTGTTAACCGAATTGCACGTCCGTTTTATGCAGAAGGCTTTAGAGCACTGCAAGAACAGGTCACCAGCTATGACCAGCTAGATTATGCCTTAAAGCAGTGTGGTGGTTTTGCGATGGGGCCGTGTGAACTTACCGACCTTATTGGGCAAGATGTTAACTTTTCGGTGACCCAAAGCGTTTACCAAGAGTTTTTTTACGAACCACGCTACCGTCCAAGCCTCATTCAAAAAGAATTGGTCGATGCAGGTGCTTGGGGCCGTAAGTCAAAACAGGGCTTTTATCGCTATAACGAAAAAAATCAGTACGAGACTTTTCAGCCTCAAGCTGTGACTGTCAAACCAGTTGATGCACATATTCAGCTCAAAGGGACTTGGTCTCAGCTACCTGCTTTTTTAACGCGTTTAGGTTTAAAAAGCGGATCTGCGAGTGATGACAATATCCTTCAAATTGATGATATCGACTTACGTTTAAGCCAAGGTGAGTCTGCCAATATTCATTACTTAAGCCGTAAAGTTGTTTTAATGGATTGGCACCATGATTTTGAACAGGCGCAAGCTTTAGTACTCAGTCATAACGAACTTTGTGAAGCAAGTGACCTCGCTAAAGTTGAAGCTTACTTTGCGCAGTTTGGTATGAGCGTGATGTGGATTAAAGACCATCCTGCGCTGTTAACCTTGCGCACCATCGCTTTACTCATTAATGAAGCCTGCGAAGCAAGTTTACATGGTGTTGCGAGTCTGGAAGATATTGATAATGCCATGAAATATGGAGTGAATTATCCTAAAGGCCCTTACCAGTGGTTGACACAAATGGGCGGCGCTTACGTGCTCCAAACCTTAAATAATTTATATGCACTGTATGGAGAGGAAAAATATCGCGCGAGTATCTACCTCAAGCAATATGTAGCAAAAACTCAAAACATTGCTACTCAATATTCACGTGATATGACCGAATTTGCATAATCAGGAGTCAACATGGAAGACGTTTTAATTTGCGATTTTATTCGTACCCCAATTGGACGATATGCAGGTGCCTTAAGTGCTGTACGTGCAGATGATTTAGCTGCATTGCCCATCAAATATTTAAAAGATAAACACCCGAACCTACCGTGGAATACGGTAGACGAAGTGTTTTTAGGATGTGCCAACCAAGCAGGTGAAGACAACCGTAACGTTGCACGTATGGCGACACTCTTGGCAGGCTTACCTGATACTGTACCAGCGATGACCGTCAATCGTTTATGTGCTTCTGGCTTAGATGCGGTAGGACTTGCAGCACGCTCAATTAAAGCAGGCGAAGCACAGTTTGTTTTGGCGGGTGGTGTGGAGTCGATGAGCCGTGCGCCATTTGTACAAGCTAAACCGACCGAAGCGTTTAGCCGCACACCTGAAATTTATGACACCACCATTGGCTGGCGCTTTGTAAATAAGCAACTTAAAGCGCAATACGGCACCGACAGCATGCCGGAAACAGCCGAAAATGTAGCTGAAAAATATCAGATTAGTCGTGAAGACCAAGATGCGTTTGCATTGCATAGTCAGCAAAAAACCGCTGCGGCACAACAAAATGGTTTCTTTAACGATGAGATTTTGCCTGTCGAGATTACAGACCGTAAGAAAAACGTGACTGTTGTTAGCCGTGATGAACATCCGCGTGAAACGACACTTGAAGCACTCGCTAAGCTAAAAGCCCCGTTTAAAAAAGAAGGCGGCTCGGTGACTGCCGGAAATGCCTCTGGTGTAAATGATGGCGCCGCATGTGTGTTAATTACCAACCGTGAATTTGCAGATACACATGGTTTAAAACCTTTAGCACGCGTGATAGGCATTGCAAGTGCAGGTGTTGAGCCCAAATATATGGGTATAGGTCCTGTTCCGGCTGTGCAGAAAATTTTAAAGCAAACAGGCTTAACGCTAGATCAGATGGATGTGATTGAGCTGAATGAAGCATTCGCAGCCCAATCTTTGCCTTGTATGCGTGAACTTGGTTTAAAAGATGACGATGAACGCGTTAACCCAAATGGTGGTGCAATTGCATTAGGCCATCCGCTCGGTATGAGTGGTACACGTTTAGTGATTACGGCAACACGTGAGCTAAAAAAACGCGGTGGACGCTATGCACTTTGCACGATGTGTGTGGGTGTTGGACAAGGCGTTGCACTGATTTTGGAAAACTTAAATTAATTCAGACGATTTTTAAAATTACATAATGAGGAGAGAGGCGATGGACAGCCTTACAATGGATAATGTTGAGCAATTAACACTTGCAGAGCTTAGAGAACTGCAAACTAAACGGTTAAAACAAACCCTGACTTTTGTATATGAAAATAGTCCGGTCTATAAGAAAAAGTTCGACGATGCAGGTGTACATCCTGATGACTTCGTCACTTTAGACGATCTGGCGAAGTTTCCATTTACCACCAAACAGGATTTAAGAGATAACTATCCGTTTGGAATGTTTGCTGTGCCACAAGAGCAAATTGTGCGTTTACATGCATCATCGGGCACAACGGGTAAACCGACAGTCGTGGGTTACACCCAAAAAGATATTAATACGTGGTCTGACATTGTTGCGCGTTGTTTACGCATGGCAGGTTTAACCGCGAAAGATATGGTTCAGGTTGCTTATGGCTACGGACTATTTACAGGTGGACTAGGTGCACATTATGGTGCCGAGCGCTTAGGTGCAACGGTTATTCCAATGTCTGGCGGGCAAACTGAAAAGCAAGTTCAGCTCATTCAAGACTTTAAACCTACCGCAATTATGGTTACGCCATCGTATTGCGTGAGCATTATTGAAAAGCTCGAGCAACAATTTGGTACTGCACGTAATACGTCTTTAAACGTCGGGATTTTTGGTGCCGAGCCATGGACCAACGAACTGCGCCGTGAAATTGAAGAGCGCCTAAATATTAAAGCACTCGATATTTATGGCTTGTCTGAGGTAATGGGGCCGGGCGTTGCGATGCAATGTCTAGGTGAGGGCGAGGGATTAACGATTTGGGAAGATCATTTCTACCCTGAAATTATTAATCCTGAAACAGGTGAAGTCTGTAAAGATGGCGAACTTGGCGAGCTAGTCTTTACGACCATTACTAAAGAAGGTTTACCGATTATTCGTTACCGTACTCGTGATTTGACCCGTTTGCTCGCTGGTGAAAATCTGGCGATGCGTAAAATGGATAAAATTGTGGGCCGTAGTGACGACATGCTGATTATTCGCGGTGTGAACGTTTTCCCGACTCAGATCGAAGAGCAAATTTTGCAAGTTCCGCATTTAGTTCCAAATTATGAAATTTTGGTGACTAAAAAAGGCCATATGGATACTTTGCATATTCGTACAGAGATGTGTCATAACTGTACTATACAGGCCAATCAACTTGCTCAGGAGTTGATGAAACGCATTAAAACCATGATTGGGATTAGCGTTACTGTAGAAGTTGTGACAGAAGCGACCTTACCTCGTTCGGAAGGTAAGGCAAAGCGGGTAATCGATATGCGTCAGATTGCTTAACATCAAGATCATTCAGGGTATAGAATCTATACCCTGAAACTAAACGCCAAGACATCAGTATGAGTGCAAAAATACAGCAAATAATTGATTCTGTTGTAAAGAATGAAACCTTAAGTGGAACTTCGCTTATTTCGACAATTTTTGGAGATTCAGTACTTCATCGGGGTGGAAACATTAGTCTTGCAAGCCTGATTCAGTTATTAGAGCTATTTGGTTTTAATGACCGTGCTGTAAGAACCTCTGTTTTTCGTTTAGTTAAAAATGATTGGTTATGTTCGGACAAAATCGGCAGAACCAGTTTTTATCGAATTACCGATTCGAGCCGTTCGACCTATTTGCAAGCCGAGCAACGCATTTATAACGACCAGATGAAAGAGTGGGATCATTATTGGGATCTTATTCTGATGTCTAGCCTCGACACTGAAAATAAAGCGTTGTTAAAGAAAGAACTCGAATGGTTAGGATTTGCCAATATTTCGACAAACTTAATGGCTTATCCGGGTTGTAACCGTATTGAACTGCAACGCTTGTTGGTTGACTTAAATATGAGTGAGCAAGTGGTGGTGTTTAAAGCCGAAACCTTGCAGCTCTTTAATAATTCGGTCGATACCATTGGTCGTATGCTCAGAACCAACTGGCCCATCGATGAATTACGCCAAAGATATCTACAGTTTCTCGATATTTTTAGAGAAATTGGGGTATTGCTGATGCAGGAAAACGAACAACTCGAACCTGTTCAGGCCTTTCAGATTCGAACTTTGCTGATTCATTATTATCGACGGATTTTATTGAAAGACCCTGCATTACCGCTTGAATTGTTGCCAACTGACTGGCCTGCGATTAGTGCACGAACGTTATCAATGAATATTTATAAAAAAGTATTTGAACCTGCCGATGAATACTTCTTGTCTGTTGCTGCAACAGCAGAAGGACCAATGCCAAATGCCACAGCACATTATTGGCGCCGTTTCGGAGGTTTGGCGGCGACAAATGAGAGGTTAAATCATGCCTTGTTATAGTATTGACGGTGTTATTCCGGTGGTCAGCCCAGAAGCTTTTGTACATCCAACCGCTGTTTTAATTGGTGATGTGATTATTGAAGCGGGTGTATATGTGGGGCCATTTGCGTCATTGCGTGCCGATTTTGGACGTATTCATATTAAGCAAAATGCCAATATACAAGATAGCTGCACCGTACATGGTTTTCCGCAAAGCGTGACTTTAGTTGAGGAAATGGGGCACATTGGGCATGGGGCAATTTTGCATGGCTGCCGCATTGGTAAAAATGTTTTGGTCGGTATGAACAGCGTAATTTTGGACTATGCAGAAATTGGTGAAAACACCATTATTGGTGCAAATAGTCTGGTCAAAACTAAAGATATAATTCCGGCAAATGTATTGGCAATGGGTAGTCCTGCCAAGGTTGCACGTGATTTATCAGAACAAGAAAAAAAGTGGAAAACCAGAGGCACGCAAGAATACATTGAGCTTGCACAGCGCTGCTTAAACTCAATGGAAGAAGTTGAGCCTTTAACTTCAGAGTTGGATGACCGCCTAACCTATAAGGACTTTAGTTCTTCAAACTATCAGATTAAACAAGATAGCGTTTAACGGCTATTCATAAGTCGATTTCAATACATAGTGATTCATAACACTTAAGGAATACTCGCACGAGTAGGGAGAGGTTTGTGCAAAAAATGGAAACTACTGCGGTTGATCAATTCGCAGAGCTATTGGGTGTACAAGTGCTGCATCGCAGTTTTGATGAAGCACGTTGTCAGCTTAATGTGAAAGACGAACACATGAATGCATTGGGCGGCGTGCATGGTGGCGTCATATTTTCTTTAGCCGATATTGCCTTTGCGATGGCTTGTAATGCAGGGGATGCCCCATATACTGGCCTACAGGCGGATATTCGCTATATGAGTGGTGCGAAAGATAAGGTGTTATTTGCAACGGCAACCAAGGTTGGTAGTAGTAAAAAATTTGCGCATTATGAAGTGGTGATAACAGATGGTTTAAATAATAGAGTCGCTTTATTTACATCTACGTGTTACAGACTTGCGCCTTAATGTGTGGTTAGTTTTGAAGAGAGCCCCTAATTTTTTTGGGGCTTTTTATTAATACTAAGAAATTAAAATAATTTCATTTTATTAGGATGGACTTATTTTTTAATTGAACTACCAAGGAAATATTTCAGATTCTAATCTTTCTGATTGCTCATCTTTTTGAGACTGAATCTCTATAAGCCTTATCCATTCTTGCTCTTTCTTATCAATTAAAGATAAAATTTCAGTATTTTTATTTTTTAACTTCAATTTTAAAGAGGCTAGATACGATAATTTATATCGCATATTATCTGACATATTTCCTGAACGAACTTCTATTGTTTTTGTATAGAATACATTATTTTTAATAATTTTTTCTAAAATTAAAGTTGGATTTTCACTAATATCCAAAATTTGAATAATCAAATCTATCCAATTTTTTTTAACTATAAAACTGGAGTTTTCAACCCAAAATATTAATTTTTCTTGATCGTTTTTTATCCACTGTAAAACTTCTTCTTCTTTTGCATACGGAAGAATATTAAATAAACCATTAAAAAGGAATTTTCTAAATAATTCTTCATTGCAAAATTCTTTAATAAACTTTAATGTTTGGAGTGTAATTAACTCTTTTAATGTATTGAAGTTTTTATCATTATTGCTGATATTAATGTATTCTTGTTGTTGGTAGTGTTTAATAATAATTTTAAAGGTCTTGTTTATAGTAGTTTGGTCACTTGTTAATAGATAATTTAATATATCTTTAGTTGTATATGTATTTTCTATACTTATAAAATAGCTCAAATGTTTAATTAAAAATTTTTTATATTTTGTAGAGACCTTTTTTTGAAGGCTACACTCTTGAAATAACTCAAATTGCACTATTTTATGAAGTTTTAGGTCTATTAAGGCATCTAAGATAATTTCAAATTGTTTTTCACTAATTTGATTATTTGCTTTTAGCCAAGCTAAACCAATAACATTTTCACAATATATTTCTTTATTCTTTAGTAGATTGGCTAAATATTGATAATCTTCATCATTACTGCAATTTATAAAGATAATTCTACATGCCAATTTTCTATATTTTATATTAGATGATATAAAATTTATAAGATGCTGGTATTCATTTTCAGATTTTTTCTTAAAATATTTAACTATACCTAGTAGTAAGTCAGATTCTATCAATGGTTCAGTAATTTTGGCAGAATTTAAAATTTCAATACATTCATCTAAGGATTCTAATCTAGATGCAATACGCTCTCCTAATATTTCTGTATAATTTATTTTTCCTCGTATTGATTTGATATTTAACAATAGTGAAATATTATTTTTTAAGTTTTCAGTATTTTTAAGTTGAATACTTAAATAATTAATTAAATTTTCATAATTGTCGAAATCTGGAATCTCTATAATAAATTCATCATCACAATCTTTATTTATCTTATATAAAAAAGTATCTGTAATAAGAAGATATGATTTTATTAAATTTTCAATATTGGTTAAGTACTGAAATATAATTGATTTAAAATGTCACATGACTTGGTCGTAATAATACTTTCTCCTTAAAATATTATAGTCGCTATTAAGTAAAATTTAATTTGCTTAAACTAAATTGAAAAAATACAAATCTAATTTCAATTAATCTTAATTAAATCTAAATATACATTCATGAAAAAACAAGAAGAAAAATTATTATAATTTTTGAATGTTATTTTTTTAATCTATTTATTGGTGCTATTTTTAATAAAATTTTTTAAAATATAACATTTGGTAAATGATTAACTTTATTATTGCAAAAGATTTTTTTGTTTTTTTCAATATATTTGATTATATTTTTTATCAGTTGGTAAAATATAAAAAATTAGGTGAATAAATATCCATAATTTTATTCAATAGAATACAAAAAATTAAAATAAATATATTTTTCATGGGCTTAATTGTTGTTGGTCCAAGCTTTTTAGAAGCTGTGGATTATGTTGTATCAATTTTAAGCATCTAATGTCATGTTTAATAGTTTTTCATAAGTTAATTTAAATTTTATAAATAAAATATTAATTAGATTGAGTGAATAATTGGGTGATATTTAACCTTGGGTGTATGGTTGTGGTTTTGTGCAATAAATATACTAGTATGTCTTATACTCTTTTTTTAATTCGATTTATTGTTTAATATTTTAGTTAAATTAAAATTTTATGTTTGTTTTGAGGTTAAGTAATTTTCTTAATATTTTAGTTTTTATTAAATGAATAATTTTGTATTAAGACTTTATAAATATAAGATGATGAGTGTATTTTTTTTATTGCTTAGGATGATTTGGGTTTTTCTTGATCATGTTATTCTAATTCTATAAGAATGTAATATAGGAGGCGTGATATTGATTTTTAGTGCAAACCGTCAATTCCTGTGTAAGAGTCCGTACAGAAATATGAATTTTTATCTTAAAAAGTGTCTAATTAAATATGAGGTAATGGCTAGGTCATGCCGATTTTTCTTGATGAACAAATGAGCTAAGGAAAATTTTCAGAAGCTATTGTAGGCGTGAACACTCGATTTTTTTTATGAAAAAATGAATTGGAAAAAGCGGGGAATAGGACGCGTTTTGCTTAAAAGATCAGCATTAATAAAAGCTTTTGTCATATTTTTTCAGTATATTGCTATTAATTTCTTTATTTATAAATTCTAAGTTTGTATGGAACAGGACCAAGCTCGCATACCTAAATATATTCCTATCCGCGATGCAATTGCCCACGATATTGAATCTGGTGTATTAAAAGCCCACGCAAAACTCCCTTCGGAAAGGGTGCTTTCTGAACAATTCCAAACCACTCGTGTTGCTGCACGTGAAGCTTTGTTAGCTTTGGAAACTGATGGTTTGATTTATCGCTTAGATCGCCGTGGTTGGTATGTCCGTTCTCCTCGTATTATTTATCACCCGCAATCTACCAAAAACTTTAATCAGTTTGTGATTGAACAAGGCTATGAACCTTCGACAGAAGTGATTTCGAGTGAACTGACTCAGGCTACTTCTTGGGATGCCAAGCATTTAAAAGTTGAAAAAGGGCATCCGATTTATTCAGTTTGGCGACGTCGTTGTATTAATGGACGACCTGTTTTGGTTGAGCATTTACGGGTGAATGCCGAGTTTTTCCCTGAGTTTTTAACTCATGATCTTAAGCAATCGATTACTTTACTGATGGCAAAACAATATGACTGCCATATCACTAGAGCCGACATTAATCTGTATCCAACCGCTTTATCGGAACAGCAGGCCAAAGCACTGCATGTCAATGTGGGCGCACTGGGTTTATATATTCGTCGTAGTAATAGAAATGAACAAGGCGTGATTACTGATGTCGACCAAGAATATTGGCTACATGATGTTTTAGATTTACATTTCGAAGCGCGAGCATAAAAATACAATCTGGTTTAAACCAGATTAATTAAACTGTCATATAAAGCTGTTGAAATACGATCATCAAATAATTGCATTCGATGGTTTGCAGATGAAACAGTATGTTCAACAGACAATTAAACTCGGTACTGCATCAGTTTTAGGTGTAGTAGTTGCTATTCAAATGGGATGTTCATCAGCAACATCAAAACAATCAGAAGAAATTACAGTCTATACGGCAGTGGAAGCCGACCAGCTTAAACAGTACCAAGAAGAATTGCATAAAGCCTATCCTGAACTCAAAGTAAAATGGGTACGTGATTCAACAGGTGTGATCACTGCTAAACTTTTGGCAGAGCAGAAAAACCCACAAGCAGATGTGGTTTTTGGTGTGGCTTTAACCAGCTTACTGGTCATGGAAAAGAAAGACATGCTTGAGCCTTTCAAACCTGAAGGCATCCAAAATTTAAAACCGGAATTTGTAAGTCAAAAACCTGTACCGACTTGGACGGGTATGGATGCATGGGAATCTGCAATCTGTGTAAATAAAGTCGAATTAGAAAAACGTAAGTTACCAATTCCAAAAACTTGGAAAGATTTAACCAACCCCATTTATAAAAACCTGATTGTGATGCCAAATCCAGCTTCGAGTGGCACAGGCTATTTAGATGTCACAGCTTGGATGCAAATTTGGGGCGAAAAGCAGGCATGGGATTATATGCAGGCTTTAGATAAAAACATTTCCCAATATCCTCATTCGGGTTCAAAACCTTGCAAGATGGCAGCACAGGGCGAAATCCCAATTGGTGTTTCTTTCGGCTATCCAGCCTTTAAATTAAAAGCAGAGGGCGCGCCTTTAGAAGTGGTTTATCCAACAGAAGGTTTAGGTTGGGAAATGGAAGCCTCAGCAATTGTGAAAGGAACCAAAAAATTAAGTAGCGCACAGAAATTTATAAATTGGTCGGTAAGCAAAGCGGCAAATGAAGCCTATGCCCATAACTTTTCAATGGTGGCCTATAAAGGCATTGAAAATACCACTATGGACTTCCCGAAAAATCTTTCTCAAATGCTCGTAAAAAATGATTTTTATTGGGCGGCCGAGCAGCGTGAACGTATTTTGGCTGAATGGTCAAAGCGTTTTGAAAAGTGATCTTTTAGATAAAGGCCTCATTATGCAAATACCTTCGTCATTGCAGTCATCGCTGCTGGGTCAAAACCAAAAGGCCGAGTTAGCAGGGCATTTATTGTCGACCTTAACGACCTATAAATATCCTGAACATGGCCCCTCAGTTTTAGAAGTGGTGGATATTCAAAAAAAGTTCCAACACTTTCAGGCCCTAACGCATATTAATTTAGACCTGAAAGCTGGCGAGTTCGTGAGCTTTTTGGGACCTTCTGGATGCGGTAAAACCACATTGCTACGTATCATTGCGGGTCTAGAAAAACCTGATTATGGAAAGGTTATAAAAAAGGGCGCAGACATTACGTTACTCAGTGCTGAAAAGCGTCACTGTGGAATTGTGTTTCAGAACTATGCGTTATTTCCAAACTTAAACGTTGAAGAAAATATTGCTTTTGGCTTAGACAAACAGAAATGGGATAAGGCACAGCGTAGTCAACGAGTTCAGCAATTATTAGAACTGATTGAATTACCAGATATTGCTAAAAAATATCCAAATCAATTGTCGGGTGGGCAGCAGCAGCGTGTTGCGCTTGCTCGGGCAATTGCACCGAAGCCTGATATTTTACTGCTCGATGAACCCTTGTCTGCACTTGATGCGCAGGTACGTCTAAACCTAAGACAAAAGATCCGTTCGATTCAATCGCAGCTTAATTTGCCAACCATTATGGTCACACACGATCAAGAAGAAGCATTAAGCATTTCTGACCGTGTTGTAGTCATGAATCATGGTGTTATTGAGCAAATTGATACGCCGCACAATATTTATTACAAGCCACAAACCCAATTCGTTGCAAAGTTTATTGGCACCATGAACTTTTTGGTAGCTACTTGTTCGGTAGTTAATCAGCTCGAGGTTTTGGGTTTTATTCCTCTAAATTTGGAACAGCAAAAACTTAAAGCAGGGGAAAACTACAGCATTGGTTTTAGACCGGAAGCTGTCGAGTTGGTTGATGATTTTGGTAGTGATAAAGAATCGTTGTATTTGCCAGTTAAAGTATTAAGCACTGAATTTTTGGGTGCCAAGCGTCGTTTGTTTTGCGCTATTCATATCGATGGAATTGAGCAGGCAAAACACCTGTTGCAAATTGAAATTGAAAATACCAAGTTCAAATCTTTGCAAGAACTCATGTTTATAAAAGTACCTAATCAGCTCATTCATGTCTTTGACGAACAAGGGTACGCACTATGTTAAATGAAGCTGCTTCAGCGGTTTTAAAAACACAGCCGCGTCGGAAAACTGCATATTCATTAAGATCAAATATTGCTTTGGCAGTCGTCGCAATTGCTTTGACTTTAGCGATTATTGCTCCTTTAATCATGTTATTTGAAACTGCATTTTTTGATGAAAATCAAAATTTTGTTGGTCTTGAAAATTTTTATAGCTATTTTGCAAGTCCAGCTTTACTCAGTTCTATATTTAACTCAGTGTGGGTTGCTTGTGCTGCTACTGTCATTACAGTATTGCTTGCCAGTATTTATGCTTTTGCACTCACCAATGTGAATATAAAAGGTAAAGGCTTCTTTAAACTGGTGGCTTTTTTACCGATTTTAGCGCCGTCACTTTTGCCCTCTTTGGCATTGGTTTATTTGTTTGGTAAGCAAGGTGTGTTTAAACCTTTACTGGGCGATATACAAATTTATGGCCCAATCGGTATTTTAATCAGTTATTGCTTTTGGCTATTTCCAGCAATTTTGATGTTGATGATGGTGTCTTTTCGCAGTGTCGATCAGCGTTTAATTGAAGCCTCTTTGTCGCTAGGTAAAAATATCTGGAATACACATTACCACGTCACGCTACCTGCAATTCGCTATGGGCTTATTAGTGCAAGTCTGGTGGCTTTTATTTATGTACTGACCGATTTTGGGATTCCAAAAGTCATTGGCGGTTCATTTAACATGATGGCGCTTGATGTCTATAAACAGATTATTGGTCAGCAAAACATGAGCATGGGTGCAGTGATTTCCATCTTATTGTTGTTACCAGCAGTTTTTGTATTCATTTTCGATCGTATTCAAAGCAAACGCCATGCACGTTTTCAAGCTTTTCAGGCTAAACCTTATATCTCAACATCGAACAAAAAACTTGAAGTCGTTCTGAGCTTATTTTGTGGGTTGGTTTCAGGTGCGATTTTACTGATTATCTTTACGGCAGTGCTGGCTTCATTCATTCAGTCTTGGCCTTATGATTTGTCTTTAACCTTAGCACATTACAGTTTTGAATATGTCGATGGCGGCGGTTGGGCAGCGTACTTTAACTCGGTTCGTATGGCACTCTTTAGTACGGTTTTTGGAACATCACTCATTTTTATGGTGGCACTATTAACCGAACGTTTTAAGGCACACCCACTCATTAAAAACTATGTGCAAGCTTTGGTTTTATTACCCCTTGCTGTACCAGGGTTGGTGCTAGGTATTGCTTATATTTTGTTTTTTAACCAGCAAAGCAACCCTTTAAATGTGCTGTATGGAACCATGACCATTTTGGTGATTTCAACCATCGTGCATTATTACACCGTCCCACACCTGACTTTAACCAATGCTATTAAACAGATTCCGCTACAGCTCGATCAGGCAGCACAAACTTTAGGAACATCGAAGTGGAAAACCTTTTGGAAAGTCTATTTGCCTATGTGTTTTCCAGCACTATGCGATGTATCGGTCTATGTTTTTGTGAATGCCATGACCACTGTATCGGCTGCCATTTTCCTATATTCACCAGACACTAGTTTAGCGGCGGTAGCCGTTTTAAATATGGATGATGCGGGAGACACGGTTGCTGCTGTTGCCATGAGCATTCTAATTTTAACCACCTCATGTATTGTAAAACTCATTCACTGGTTATTTACCAGAAAAATTATGGCAAGAAGTCAGCAATGGCGTGAAAGCGCTCACTAAGTTTTAGCTAAACACAATTTTTATTTAACCGACTGAAATGAAAATGCTTTGTTCAACAAGGCAAGGGTTTATTCATCCTAAATTTCGCGAATTGGAAGTCCTATGAATAACGCACAGTTTGATTTAATTGTTGTCGGAGCCGGTATTTTAGGTTTGTCCGCTGCCATACAGGCACAAGAACAAGGCCTAAAAGTCTGTATCTTCGAGAAAAATGCCAAGCCTGTGGGGGCAACTCGTCGTAATTTCGGCATGGTCGGAACTTCGACATTAACCCATCCAGAGCAACAGTGGCGAAAGTACGCGCTTGAAACGCGTTCTTTTTATCAGCGTATTCAGGCTGAAACCGATATTTCATTTGCTCAACGCCAAGGTGTTTATCTCGCAAACACTGCACTTGAATGGCAGGTTTTAAATGAGTTTGCCGAGCGTGCAAATAATTACCAAATTCCAGTTCATTTGCTTAGCCATCAGGAACTGGTCACTCAATTTTCTTATTTAAATCCTTCGCAGCATTTTCAAGGCGGCTTGGTTTTTGAAGAAGATTATTCGGTTGAACCGCATGTGATTGGGCAGCGACTATTGGCATATGCCGAAAAAAACGGTGTGGAGATTTATACCAATGCCTGTGTTGTTCAAACCCAATATCAGCAGGAAAGTTGTCGGGTCCATTTGGCAAGTGGCGAGGCATATCGGGCAAATAAAGTTTTGATCTGTCACGGTGAAGTCATCGATGTTTTATATCCAGATCTTTTGCAAAGCTTGAATCTGAAACGTTGTGGCTTACAAATGGCCCTGACTCAACAGTTTCGCCAAAACTTAAATACTTCTCTTTATTCGGGCTTATCCATTTCACGTTATCCAGCTTTTGAAATTTGCCCAAGTCATGCTGAGTTGATTAAAGCGTCACAACAGGGATTCATAAAAGAATTCGGTATTCATATTCTGATTAAACAAAACGAATTTGGCCAACTTATCGTAGGCGATAGCCACGAATATCATTCGATTAATGAAGCGCCTCAGTTTGAGCAGCGTGAAGAGATTAATGAATTTATCCAAGCTTATTGTCATGAAAAACTAGGGCTGAATTTACCTCCAATTCAAAAACGTTGGAATGGTTATTACCTGACTCATGAACATGAGTTGGCCTGTATCACTGAAGCTGAAAAAAATATCTTTCTGGTGAGTGCGATTGCTGGCAAAGGCATGACTACAGGGGCTGGCTTTATGAAAGAAATATTAGAACAAAATATTTATTAGTTTGTCATCTGGTTTAAACCAGATTGATGTATATTGAAATGAACGCGAAAGAAATGAGTAACATTATGAACATGCAACCCCAACTCGATATGGATTTAGAGAACAAATATTTGCTTCTTACTCCAGGACCATTATCAACATCGGCAACAGTACGCCGTGCCATGCAAAAAGATTGGTGTACTTGGGACCAAGAATACAACTCGCTGGTACAAGATATTCGTAATCGACTGGTAAAGTTGGCAACCAGTCAACCTGAAAAATATACGGCTGTGTTAATGCAAGGCAGTGGTAGTTTTGCAGTGGAGTCTGTGCTTGGTTCAGCTATTCCGCGTGATGGTAAAATCTTAATTATTAATAACGGCGCATATGGTGCACGTATGGTGCAAATGGCGCGTTGCTTAAATATTGAAGTTGTAGAACTGAACTATTTAGAAACCCAGTCACCAGATTTACAAGAGATTGAACGCGTTTTAGAAGATAAAGCCATTAGCCATGTTGCTTGTGTGCACTGTGAAACCACCACAGGTATTTTAAACCCGATTCAAGACATTGGTCGTTTAGTTAAAGCAGCAGGAAAAATCTGGATTGTAGATGCCATGAGTTCATTTGGTGGTGTGCCCATGGATATGGCTGAGCTGGAAATTGATTTCCTGATTTCAAGTGCAAATAAATGTATTCAAGGTGTTCCGGGTTTTGGTTTTATTTTGGTAAAGCGTAATTGCCTAGAAGTATGTAAAGGTTTAGCTCGTTCGGTCAGCCTCGATTTGTATGATCAGTGGAACACGATGGAGCAGTATAACGGTAAATGGCGTTTTACCTCGCCAACTCATGTGGTACGTGCTTTTTATCAAGCCTTACTTGAGCTTGAGGCAGAAGGCGGTGTTGCTGCACGTTATCAACGTTATTTACAAAACCAGCAAACCTTATCGCAAGGTATGCAACAACTGGGCTTTGAATTGGTATTAGGTAATCAAGCTCCCCAATCACCCATCATTACCACTTTTCTTTACCCAACAGCCGAGAAATTTAGCTTTCAGTCATTTTATGAAACGCTGAAAAAAGCAGGCTATGTGATTTATCCGGGTAAAGTCACTGACCTTAACTGCTTCCGTATTGGCAATATTGGCGAAGTTTATATTCATGACATTGAAGGACTTCTTGCTGCGATTGCGAGCTACTGCGAAAGCCATCTCAATCAAGCTGTAACAGCATAATTTTTATTAAATTAAGGGGAATACATCATGACGACCAACAATACACAAATTCAGGCTGTAGTTTTTGACTGGGCTGGCACAACTGTAGATTTTGGTTCACGCGCACCGATTTTGGCTTTTATGGCTTTATTTAAAGACAATAAAATTGAAATTACGGTCGAAGAGGCGCGTGCGCCAATGGGTTTAGAAAAACGTGACCATATTGCAGCAGTTTTAAAAATGCCGCGTGTAGCGACTGCATGGCAGGAAGTATATGGTCAGGCGGCAACTGAAGCAGATATTGACCGTTTATATAAAGACTTTATTCCGTACCAGTTAAATTCTATTCCGAAATGTTCTGCTTTAATTCCGGGTGCATTAGAAACGTTTGAAAATATTAAAAAGCGTGGTGCAAAAATTGGTAGTAATACAGGATATGCATCCATGATGATTGGTCGTTTGGTCAAAGATGCTGCCGATCAGGGCTATCGACCGGACTGTATCGTTACGGCAAGTGACGTGAAATATGGTCGTCCATATCCTGAAATGTTGTGGAAGAACTTAATTCAACTCGATGTATCCGATATTAAAACCGTTGTAAAAGTAGATGATACCGTGGTGGGTATTGACGAAGGTTTAAACGCAGGGTGCTGGACAGTAGGACTTGCGATTAGTGGTAATGAAGTCGGCTTGAGCTATGAAGAGTGGAGTGCATTATCGGCTGATGAACAGATTGTGCTAAAAGATAAGGCATACCAAAAAATGAATGCGTCGGGTGCTCACTATGTGATT
Source organism: Acinetobacter sp. TG2027 (assembly GCF_000302435.1). Classification (NCBI taxonomy): domain Bacteria; kingdom Pseudomonadati; phylum Pseudomonadota; class Gammaproteobacteria; order Moraxellales; family Moraxellaceae; genus Acinetobacter; species Acinetobacter sp. TG2027. Next base: position 72,920 of record NZ_AMJN01000036.1, read on the forward strand.
GATAGTGTCGCTGATTTGCCAAATGTACTCGATGATATTGAACGCCGTTTGGGGCAGGGTGAACGACCTTAAACAAAGTTTAGGTTTATATATTTTTAAGCTTAGCTCCCTTGGGAGCTAAGCTTACCTAAAAAATTAAAATGAAGAGTAGATACACTCTACATATGTGGAAATAAGGAGTAACTTTGAGGAGTAAATTCCTTATTTCCGGCTAACGATTTAAAACACATGTTTCGATTGTTAGCACCATCAATCAGATAGGCATATGACCTATGTGATAGATCTTTTTATGACTTTTGAGGGTCATATAATTTTTCTTTAATAAATAGGGCTGGTATCACGCCACAAATTAGGTAGGCAGCACCCATCACGACAAAACCTAAACCAATTGAACCGCCAGAGGCTAAGAAACCAATCGTTGCAGGGGCTAAAGCAGCACCTAAACGTCCGACGTTATAAGCACCACCAATGGCTGTACCGCGGATTGCTGTTGCAAAGCTTTCGGTCATATAGGTGGCATTTACGCCATACGGGATGCCGTAGAGGAAACCAAAGGTCACCAGTAAATATAAAATGTTGCTTGGAGAGTTATAAAAAACAATTAAAGGTAGGAAAATAGCAGTGCCGATTGCACCAAAAGCATAGGTAAAACGACGTCCTAATTTATCGGCCATCATGCCCGCAAGAACTTTACCCAAAATCATCGCGGTATATGTACCTACCATATAGGCAGTCATTTCCTTAAATTTCATACCGAGTTCACTTTCAAGGTATGAAGGCATCCAGTTATTTACGCCATAGTAGCCAAACTGTAAAAAGCCTGCCGTTAGCGCCCATAGGATAAACATATTACGGTTTCGTTTATCTTGGAAAATAAGCTTAAATGCCGAGGTTTTTAGAGCATTTTGAGCCACAACAGGTTGTTGTAGTCGAGACTTTTGCCATGCTTCTGGTTCTGGTACAAGAATATGCATGAGGAAAGCAATAACAACAGGAATAATCGCAACATAAAACAGCATGCGCCAGCCATGATCAGGAATAATCCAGCCTGCAAGTAAGGTCGCAACAATATAGCCAACCGTCCAGCCAGCTTGTAGGGTACCCAGTACTGTGGTGCGGTAACGGGTTGGGACATATTCGGCCATGAGGGTATTACAGGCAATATAAAGTGAACCCAAACCCAGTGATGCAAAAAATCTTAAAATACCAAACTGAAGAAAGCTTTGGGTGAAACCTAAGCCACAGGTGAGGAGTGAGAAAATTAAAATAGAAATAACCACAATGCGCACGCGACCAAATTTATCGCACGCCCATCCCCCAAAAATTCCACCAACAGCCATGCCTGCCAATGTGAAACTGCCAAGCATACCTGCTTGTACTGAACTTAATCCAAAATCTGCCTTAATACTATTTAAGCTATAAGACAGTAGCATCAAATCTGCCCCATCTACCAACAGTGCTAGAAATGCAAAAATAAATGCTATTTTCCACGTATGAGGCTGTATACGGGAAAGACCTTCTTTGTAATTTGTAGCCATAATCCATTACCTACATTTGATAAAAAGCACTTCAAGTCGTTTTGAAGCGCTTAAAATTTGATTAAGACGCAACGCGAATCATGTTTCGGGCAATAATCATTTGTTGAATTTGAGTGGTCCCTTCATAGAGACGGAACAAACGAACATCTCGATAAAAACGTTCAATGGCGTATTCACTGATGTAACCCGCGCCGCCGTGAATTTGTACGCAGCGATCAGCAACGCGGCCACACATTTCTGTTGCAAACATTTTTGCGCATGAGGCTTCGGTGCTAACGTTTTGACCTGCATCGCGTAGGCGTGCAGCGTCTAAGACCATACATTTAGCTGCATAAATTTCAGCTTTTGAGTCGGCAAGCATGGCTTGAATGAGTTGAAATTCGGCAATCGGTTGTCCAAATTGCTTGCGTTCGATGGCGTAATTTAAAGAATCGTCTAGCATTCGTGTTGCTGCGCCGACACTCAAAGCCGCAATATGCAAACGGCCTTTATCGAGTACTTTCATAGCAGTTTTAAAACCAACACCTTCAACACCACCAATGAGTGCCGAAGCAGGAATACGACAATTTTCAAAAATCACATCACAGGTATGTGCGCCTTTTTGCCCCATTTTTTTATCGCGTTTGCCAAGAAAAATGCCCGGAGTTTGGCTATCGACAATAAAAGCAGAAATACCACTAGTGCCTTTAATATCAGGGTTTGTACGTGCCATGACTGTAAATACACCAGCGTGAGGAGCATTGGTGATAAAGCGTTTAGTACCATTTAAAATGTAAAAGTCACCGTCTTTTACAGCGGTGGTTTTTAAAGAGGCAGCATCAGAACCTGCATCCGGTTCGGTTAAGCAAAAAGAACTGATCACTTCACCACGTGCTAAACGTGGCAAGAAAAATGATTTTTGTGCTTCGGTCCCATCAATAATCAGGCCACTTGAGCCAATGCCATTATTGGTCCCAATGAGAGAGCGAAAAGCAGGAGAGGTACGACCTAATTCAAAAGCCACATAGACTTCTTCTTCCATCGTCAGGCCAAGACCTTCGTACTCTTCAGGAATGGTTAAACCAAATAAACCGAGAGCTTTCATTTGCTCAACGATATCTTGAGGAATTTCATCCGTTTCAGCGACTTCATTCTCATGAGGAATTAATACACCTTCAACAAATTGTCGAATCATATCAACAAGTTGATTTAAGGTTTCCTGATCTCGAATCATAGTCTCGTCCTTTTACTACATGCAGAAAACATCAATGTGATGTTCGTAAAATCACCAATATTTGAAGCGATAGTAATCAAAGGATGAACGCAAAACAATATATTTTGAAAATTAATTTCGCAATGCGATACTTTGTTGTTGATTTATGTTTGGCTAATTTATTGATTTATTTAAGCTATATTTTCTTATAAAAAATCATTATTTTTAGTGGAAAATTAAAGTTTGATTTTTCAAAAGAGCTGTGTATATTAAAAATATATATCGCTATGCGAAATTTTAAATAGATAAGTTTTCCTATAGGAAATGATTCACAAAATATAGTAGGATAAAGATGGGTGCTTTAAATGGAATTCGGGTGCTTGACTTAAGTCGGGTATTGGCTGGACCTTGGTGTGGACAGATTCTTGCCGATTTAGGCGCAGAAGTAATCAAGATTGAACGACCGGAAGTCGGTGATGACACCCGTTCTTGGGGGCCACCTTGGATGAAAGATGACTCAGGCCAAGACACTCAAGAAGCTGCATATTATCAGTCCACTAACCGCAATAAACTATCGGTTGCCATCGACATTGCCAGTCCTGATGGTCAAGAATTGATTAAAGCCCTCATTCAAGACACCGATGTCGTGATTGAAAACTACAAAGCGGGGTCTTTAAAAAAGTACGGTTTGGACTATGAGTCTTTATCTGCGATTAACCCTAAACTGGTGTATTGCTCGATAACAGGTTTTGGTCAAAATGGCCCAAGAGCAGAAGAGCCCGGTTATGACTTTATTATTCAGGGCATGGGGGGACTCATGTCAGTTACAGGTGAGCGTGATGATTTGTCGGGCGGTGGTCCACAAAAAGTAGGGGTCGCATTTTCCGATTTAGCTACAGGACTTTATTCTACGATTGCCATACAGGCTGCTTTACTCAACCGCCATGTGACAGGTTTAGGCCAATACATTGATATGGCTTTACTTGATGTTCAAATTGCCACAATGGCAAATCAGGGAATGAACTATCTTTCATCGGGTAATATCCCTAAGCGTTATGGCAATGCACACGCTAATATTGTGCCTTATCAAGTGTTCAAAGCTTCTGACCGTGATTTTATTATCGCGTGTGGAAATGACACTCAGTTTATTCAACTCTGTCGAAGTATTGGGTTACCCGATTTAGCAAATGATGCACGTTTTGCTCGAAATGCGGACCGAATCAAGCATCGTGATGAAATTATCGGGATTTTACAAACTCACTTTTTAACAAAAACAGCAGATGAATGGGTAGATGCAATTTATGCCGCTAAAGTTCCCGTCGGTGTGATTAATAACTTGGAACAAGCTTTTCAAGAACCGCAAGTCATTGCCCGAGAAATGTTAGTCGAGATGAACCATCCTCAGCGTGAAAAACTGAAGGTAATTGGGTCACCAATCAAACTTTCTAGAACACCTGTTGAATACAAAACAGCACCACCGCTGCTGGGAGAACATACGCAGGCGGTTTTAGGTCGAGTAGTTTCTCCTGAAAAACTAGCTGAGCTCAAAGAAAAGGGCGTAATTGGGTAGGTGGCTTAAAAGCGGAAGGTTAAAATTATATTTAAAATCAGAAAATAAAATATTTAATCTTTCGCTTTAATGAGTTAAATGAAGTTATCTTTTAGATGCAGACTCGGATGTTTGCTCTTTTGCTATTTATAGAAAAAATAGATTATAATTTTCGCAGTGCGAAACAAAATATGGATTGGTATGACAATGAACGATGCAGTTGATGCAGAACCGACAGAAAAATTATTAGCGCCATTAAGGCATGAATTATTACATCCGATTGAAGACATGCAGGATGAAAATGATCGCCAATTTATTACTGCATTAGCACGTGGTTTAGAGCTATTACGTTGTTTTACGCCTAAACATCAGCATTTGGGTAACCAAGAGCTTGCTCAGATGACCGGTTTGCCAAAACCAACCATTACTCGCCTTACACATACCTTGTCGCGTTTGGGTTATATCAAACAAGTACCTAACTCAAGCAAATTCCAGCTTTCAGTAGGGGTTCTTGCGTTTGGTTATTCCATGTTGTCTAACGTATCGATTCGCTCTATTGCTCATCCATATATGAAAAATTTGGCAGACTATGCTGGCGCTGCTGTAGCCATGGCAACACGTGATCGATTGAACATGATTTATCTTGATGTGGTGCAAGGCAAAGGCAATATGACCATGCGCCGTCAAGTTGGAACCTATTTACCGATTCATTTAAGTTCTATGGGGCGTGCATGTTTAGCTGCAATGCCTGAAGACGAAAGAGAATTTTTACTTGATGCCATCCGTAGCAAACACAAAGAAGACTGGATCAAAATTAACCGTGATTTAGACAAAGCCTTTAAAGATTACCAAGATTTTGGTTATTGTTTTTCAATTGGCGAATGGCATAAAGATGTCAATTCTGTTGCAGTTCCACTGATTCATGAACAACATGGTTTACTGGTGTTCAACTGTGGTGGCCCAAGTTTCATTATGAATCGTGAAAAACTTGAAGAAGATATTGCACCACGTCTTTTACACATGGTGAATAATATTCGCACTGAGATTAGCTAAACCTATTTGATTCATTTATAGGAGCCAGCTTTGTTTTTTCAAGGCTGGCTTTTTAGTGGGTAAGCTTTAGGCTGTTTGGTTGTGAAAGTTCGGTTTCCGTTTTTCTTTGAAAGAACTTAATGCTTCTTTAAACTCGGAACCTTGTAAACAACGCGAGAAAATAGTCGACTCATGGTCAATACGATTGAGTAGATCATCAATTGGCATATCTCTTAGTAACTTTTTACTGAGCTGTAAGGCTTGGCTTGGTTTGTGAGCAAGTTTAATGGCCATATCTTCAACCGCTTGATCCAGCTCAGTTGCCTCAAATATTTCATTTACCAGACCGTAATTTTTTGCTTGTTCCGCCGAAAACTTTTCACCGAGTAAAATAATTTCCGAAGCTCGAGCAAAGCCCAATAATCTTGGCAAGATGTAACTTGAACCCGCTTCAGGTACAAGTCCCAAATTCACGAAGGGAAACTGAAAAATAGAATTTTGGCTTGCATACACAAGGTCGCAATGTAGAAGCATAGTGCTGCCAATGCCAATTGCCACACCATTTACTTTAGCAATAATCGGTTTTGGAAACGTTGCTAAGCTTTTTAAGAAAATAATCGAAGCGGGTGGTTCGGAACTTGATGCGTCGCGTTTTTCAAATGCATTGACATCATTACCACTCGTAAATGCGGAGTTTTCACCAGTAAGCACAACGACATGAACGTCTTGATTGGTTGCAGCTTGATCTAAGGCCTGACTTAGGGCCGCATACATTTCGTAATTAATTGCATTCTTTTTAGTGGGATTGCTCATGGTGAGCGTTAGTATATGTTTATCTAAACGCTGTTGAATTGTGCCTGTTTTAAGCTCGCTTTGGGTTTTATTGTCCTGCTGCATTATTCATTCCTTTAAATAGCTTTCCGTCTAAAATTTAAACTTATTAAAATAATGCTATCGAAAAATAATTCCGTTATCAATTATTTTGTTTTATATTGTGGTATAAAATTTTGTATTGTGAAATTTTTACTTTAAGTCACTTTAAATGATGATAAGATTTATGTGTAAATAAGCATCTAGCTCTGCTAAGGAAATAAGAGGCTAGCTATAGAACAGTGAGTGGGAATAATATGAAGACCAAAATTACAGAACTATTTGAAATCGAGCATCCAATTATTCAAGGCGGTATGCATTATGTTGGTTTTGCAGAGCTTGCTGCTGCGGTTTCTAACGCAGGCGGGTTAGGTATTATTACTGGCTTAACTCAGCGTACACCTGAAAATCTGGCAAAAGAAATTGCACGTTGCCGAGAAATGACTGATAAGCCTTTTGGGGTAAATTTAACCTTTTTGCCTACGGTGAATACCCCTGATTATCCGGGTTTTGTAGAGGCAATTATTAAAGGTGGAGTCAAGGTTGTAGAAACAGCAGGGCGTAATCCTGAACAAGTCATGCCGTATTTAAAGGCTGCTGGCATTAAAGTAATTCACAAATGTACTTCGGTTCGACATAGCTTAAAAGCACAGCAAATTGGGTGCGATGCGGTTTCTGTAGATGGTTTCGAGTGTGGTGGGCACCCCGGTGAGGATGACGTGCCAAATATGATCTTATTGCCTTTAGCAGCCGATGCATTAGACATCCCGTTTGTTGCTTCAGGTGGAATGGCAGATGGGCGCTCACTCGCTGCTGCATTAGCGATGGGAGCCGATGGAATTAACATGGGAACGCGTTTTATTGCGACTCAGGAAGCTCCCGTACATGCAAATGTGAAACAGGCGATTTTGAATGCAACCGAACGAGATACGCGTTTAATTATGCGTGCTTTGCGAAATACTGAACGTGTTATGAATAATGCTGCTGTAGAAAAAATCGTGGCAAAAGAAAAAGCGCTCGGTGATAACATTAAATTTGAAGATATTATTGAAGAAGTTGCGGGCGTCTATCCCAAAGTCATGATTGATGGGGACGTTAATGCTGGCGCATGGTCATGTGGGTTAGTGGCAAGCTTGATTCATGATATTCCGACATGCGATGAACTGGTTAACCGAATTGTCAAAGATGCAGAAGATATTATTCGTGGCCGATTATTAGGACTTTTATAGAGTTATCCTAGCTTCTATAACTCATTATTAGCCTAATTTATATACATCAGCACAAGTTTTAATTGTGCTGATTTTTTGCATCACTCTCACAATAATAAAGACATAAAACGGCAAAAATTAAACCCAAAATACAGACACCTGTCCATCCGAAGTGTTTCCAAGCATAACTTCCTGCCGTTGTGCCTAAAGCGCCGCCAGCAAAGTAACCCGTCATATAAATCGCGTTAAAACGTGAGCGTAGTTCTTGATTAAGTTTAAATACAATACTTTGGTTGGTGACATGCACAGCAGAAAGAGAAGCGTAGAGAATGAGTAAGGCAATAATATAAAAAGCGAAATGGTAGGGTAAAAGTGAAAAAAGAATCCAACTTAAAATAAGGCCAATGCCGCAATAAATTGAAATTTTATGAATGTAGCCTTGATCAATAAATTTACCTGAAAAATTGGCAACGAACGTCCCTAACACGCCAACAAAACTGAAAAGGCCAATGGTAAAGTCGCTAAAAAAATAGGGTGCTGGAGCCAAAAGCAACGACATGGTGGTAAAGGTTAAACTTACACAAGCAAATGTAAAACCACCAATATAAGTTCTGGTTCTTAACCGCCGATTTTGAATAAAAATCTGTGGTAAAGAGCGAATAGTTTTTGCATAGTTTTCAGATTTGGTTGGTGGAAATAACCCGATATTACGATGCAAAATAATGGCAATGACAAGTAACAGAAAGCCACTGACCAGATAAATAATATTCCATGCAAAAAGTGTAGACATCAGCCCTGAAAGAGAGCGGGCGAGTAAAACCCCCATCATCAGTCCACTGAGTAAAAAACCGACGACTCGGCCGCTTTGTTGGATTGGAACCAGACTTGCAGCAAGTGGTAACAACAGTTGGGCTGCACTAGAAAATAGACCAGTAATGATAGTGCCAAGCAGTAAAAGATAAATATTGTGCGAAAACCCGCTAATAATTAATCCGCTTGAAGCCAATAACATAAAGACAAATAGCAGCTTGCGCTTTTCTAATATGTCACCCAACGGCATTAAAAAGAGTAAGCCACATGCGTAGGTGATTTGGGCTAGAGTTGGCACCCACGCTGTAGTTGTTTCAGTTAAATCTAGGCTTACACTAATTGAATGAATAAGTGGCTGACTAAAATAATTTCCACCTGTACAAATGCCTGCGGCAATTGCCATTAAAATAATGGTTGGGGTATAGAGTGCGTTTTTCATCATGCCTTAGTCATAATGAAAGTGGAACTTTAATCAACACAACCATGACTGTTTTAAGCACGACTGTTAGTGCGTTTCATTCAAAGCATCTTGAATGTTGTGCACCATGTGAATTAAACGTGGTCCAATTTCACCTTCAAGTTTTTCGGGATTTAAATGAAAACTTGGCGCACCACAGTTAAAAACATAAAGACCATGTTTGGAGCTAACTAAAGGTACAGCCACCGAGTTCACTTCTTTATGCCACTCGCCTAAAGACAAACAATATCCATAATCTTGGTAATCACGGAAAGCTCGTTCTAAAGAACGTTTTATGGCTGGCCAGTTTTCGGGATTCTTTTGTTTCAACGCATCAAGTAGAAAGTTGCGCTCACGTTCAGGGGTCGCAGCCAAGCATGCTCGGCCCATAGAACTACTATGAATTGGCAAAGTCGAACCAATTGGACGGCGCATATTTAAGGCTGTTTCAATTTGCACAACATCGATATACACCATATTTAAGCGATCACGCGTTGCCATCGCTACAGGCGCTTGAACATACTGGCTCATCTCTTCCATATATTGATGAGCAATATTACGAATCGAGATGTTAGATAAAGCTGCATATCCTAAAGATAAGACACCAATATCTAGTGTGTATTTGGTCGAGTTAGGCAATTGTTTTAAATAACCTAATGACACAAGGGTATTGGTAATACGTGCAATGGTCGGTTTAGGTAAACCTGTCATTTTTGCTAATTCTTGGTTACCAAGTACCTGATTATTTGCAGAAAAGCATCTTAAAAGTTCTAAACCGCGCGCTAAAGAAGCAATAAATTGCGGGTTATTTTCCCGATGTATATGCGAAATAGGATCTAAACGTATCTCATCAAAATTTATTGGTTTTTCAGTTTCCGTGTTTTGAGACATTCGATCCTCAAATATAATTAAAGCAATAGTTTTGCCATTATATTTCGCTCTGCAAAATAAATCCATTCATCACTGCGCTGTTGTGATGAATGGATATCGGGTTCATGGTTATGAAACGTTTTCAATCACCATTGCAAGACCTTGACCTACACCAATACATAGGCTCACCACGGCATATTTCTTTTTACGGCGGATTAACTCGCGAGCTACTGTTAACGCAAGACGAGCGCCAGAGGCACCCAGTGGATGACCAACTGCAATTGCACCACCGTTGGGGTTCACACGCGGGTCATTAAAATCAACATTTAAACCTTTTAAACAAGATAAAACCTGTGAAGCAAACGCTTCATTAATTTCAATAATATCCATGTCATCTAAAGTAAGGCCAGCACGAGTAACTGCTTTTTTAATGGCTTCGATCGGGCCTGCACCCATAATACGTGGTTCAATACCCGCAGCTGCTGCTGACAAAATTTTAGCCATTGGTTTTAAGCCATATTTTTGACCTGCCGCTTCTGAACCAATCAAAAGTGCTGCTGCACCATCATTAATACCTGAAGCATTACCGGCAGTGACCACGCCACCTTCAAAGAGTGGTTTTAACTTTGTAAGTGCTTCAACAGTTGAGCTTGGGCGAGGATGTTCATCTTCAGAAACGAGTTTAGGTGGCAATTTTTTGCCTTGGAAAACCTCAATTGGAGTAATTTCATCGGCAAAGAAACCTTCTTCTTTGGCTTTTTGATATTTGGCTTGTGATTGAGCTGCAAATAAGTCTGCTTGCTCACGACTAATACCAAAATCGGCTGCAACGTTATCGCCCGTTTCAGGCATTGAATGACCGCCGTACTGAGCAATAATTTTTTTATTTGGAAAGCGAGAACCAATAGTGGTGTCATAAATTTTTGCATCACGGCTATAAGCACTTTCTGCTTTACCCATTACAAAGGGAGCACGTGACATACTTTCTACACCACCTGCAATATAGAGCTCGCCTTCACCACAAGTAATAGCGCGTGCTGAATCAATTACAGCGCCTAAACCACTAGCGCATAGGCGGTTTACCGTTTGGCCCGGCACAGTGACAGGTAAACCGGCAAGCAATAGTGCATTTCGTGCCACATTACGACTATCTTCACCTGCTTGATTGGTATCACCTAAAATCACATCTTCAATATCCGCTCCCGGTACACCTGTTTTTTCAAGTAATTTTTGAATAACAGTTGCTGCTAAATCATCAGGGCGAATTGAGGCAAGTTCACCTGCATGACGGCCAAATGGACTACGTAAACCATCATAGATATATGCATTTAACATTGAGAAATTCCTTTTCAAGACTCGTGAGTAAAAGTAAGAGGTAAATGAAGTGCGACACGACGCTGTAACCACGGGCTAGGGCGGTAACGTGGATCATACGTAAGCGCTGTTATACGGTTCAGAATGAGTAAGATTTTTTCGCTACCGACTTGATCGCCCCATTCAATTGGACCAAATGGATAGCCTAAACCAAGACGTACTGCGGCATTAATGTCATCTACCGTGGCAACATTTTGCTGGGCAATATCACAGCCTAGATTAATCACCATCGCTAAAACACGCTGAGCAACAAAGCCAATACTTTCATTAATCATGCTCACCAGATTTCCGTCTAGATTGAAAATAGAGTGAGCTGCTTGACAATATTCAGATTTAGTAATGAGTGAAGGCATTAAGGTTCGGTGCTTTGCAATGCCATAAAGCATGTCTATAGCAACAGCTTGCGCAGGATTAACCCCAAGGCGAGTAGCCGCTTGAGTGGTATCTTCACCGTAACAAGCAAGTAAACATAAGCTATCTATTTGTGGTTCAGGATTAGCGTCTAGGGCAATATTTTGCTGAGTTAAATAATCTTCGAGCTGTTTTTTATCTTCTGGGAAATCGGCAGCTACCCAAACTTTTGGATATTGCGCTAAACGCTCTACAAACTTGGCAGGTTGTTCACCTGTTTTTGAACCGGTTTCATAGTTATAAAAACCTTGATTAACCTTCCGTCCAAGTTGCTTGGCATCTAGCATCTGTTTGGTCAGCGGGTTCGGTTTGTAGCGCGCTTCTTCATAGTATTGGTGATAAATCGACTCCATAACTGGATGCGAAACATCAAGGCCAGTTAAATCGAGTAATTCAAAAGGACCCATTCTAAAACCAACGCCGTCACGTAAAATACGGTCAATTTCGCTAATATCACAGACATTTTCATTTAAAATTTTAAGCGCTTCGGTGCCATAAGCTCGGCCTGCGTGATTAATAATAAATCCAGGAGTGTCCTTCGCTACAACAGGGCGGTGACCAAATGCACGAGATAAATCGTTTAAAGCATCAATAATAAGTGGATCTGTTTTTAAACCACGAATGACTTCGACCACTTTCATGAGTGGAACTGGGTTAAAAAAGTGATAACCCACAACACGCTCAGGCTTTTTGCAATTTGCCGCAATGGCTGTAATAGAAAGAGAAGAAGTGTTTGAGGCTAAAATAGTATTATCCGAAACAATATCTTCAAGCTGCTGCATCAAGCTTTGTTTGATATCAAGACGTTCAACAATTGCTTCTACAATCAGGTCGCAATTTTTTAAATCTTCAATTTGATGAGCAACAATTAAATGGTTATTTGCTGCTGCTGCTTGCTCAGACGTGATCTTATTTTTGTCGACTAACTTTTGAAATGTAGCAGCCAGTTTTTCTTTAGCGTGTTCTGCTGCACCTGCTTTGGCATCATATAAATAAGTGGTATGACCTGACTGTGCAGCAATTTGAGCAATACCACTGCCCATAATACCGACACCAATCACAGCCATGCTTTTAATATCATAAGTCATGTCGATCATCCTGATTATTGATCTATATTTGAAATTAAATGGAAAAATAGGGTTGGGTGATTTAGCTTAAGCATTGTTTATCACCATCAATTGGTAGAATTTGCCCTGAAATTGAGCGGCCACTATCTGAAGCTAAAAATAGGCATAAATCTGCAATATGCTTTGGATTGACAAAATATTTGAGTGACTGATTTTTCAGTGCATTTTGAGTCACTTCTTCAAGTGAGGTATTTGCTACATCGGCGCGGGCCTGTAATACGCGTTGAACCCGATCACCATCGACTGCACCCGGAAGAATAGCGTTAACTCGAATATTGTCTGCACCGAGTTCCATAGAAAGGGTTTTGGTAAAACCGATCAGCCCCCATTTTGAAGTGGAGTAAGCTAATCGGTATGGATAGCCTAAGCGGCCGGCAATAGATGACATATTAATAATCACGCCTGCTTCTGCTTTCTTTAAATAGGGAATGGCTAACTGGGTAATTAAAAAAGTGCTATTCAGGTTTAAATTTATAACTGTATTCCAATCTTCAAAACTTAGCTCATCTGCGGCAACAGTCGGGCCTGAAATGCCTGTGTTATTAACTAAAATATCAATACTGCCAAGTTTCTGAACTGCATGACTAAACATGAGTTTAATTTGCTCATGATTAGCTAAATCACAGGTATATATGTGCAGCTTTGGATAACCTTTTTGAAATTGTTCTAGGCTTTTAGCATTAATATCACAAACGAAAACTTCATCCTGATTGTTTAAAAATGCCTCGGCAATGCATCGTCCAATCCCTGAACCACCTGCACTGATCAATACTTTTCTGGCCATTTTCATTCCTTTGTTATTATGGTTTTAAATTATTTACCTTGATACGACGGCTTACGCTTTTCGATAAAAGCTTGAACGCCTTCATTTTTATCTTCGGTAGAAAACAACAACTGGAATGCTTTTCGTTCTAGCGTTAAGCCTGCATTTAATGGAACATCTTCGCTCATGAGCGCAACTTCTTTAATTTGTTGCAGGGCAATAGGAGGCATTTTTGCGAGGCTTTGCGCCATTTGAATCGCAGTTGGAATAGTTTGGTCATCTTCGGTGACTTGCGAAACAAGACCGATGGTATAAGCTTCTTCGGCTTTCACCATGGCACCCGTCATAATCATGCGCATGGCATGGAATTTACCGACAGCACGGAATAAACGTTGTGTACCACCAGCACCCGGCATTAAACCGACTTTAATTTCTGGTTGACCAAAAGTCGCGCCTTTACCAGCAATAATAATGTCAGCATGCATTGCAAGTTCACAGCCACCACCTAATGCATAGCCATTTACAGCAGCAATCACAGGTTTAGGGCACTGAGCAATCGCATTCCAGTAACGTTCGGTATGACGCAATAACATTTCTGTGGAAGTTGCGGTTGCCATTTCTTTTAGATCTGCGCCTGCGGCAAAGACTTCTTCTCCACCTGTGAGCACAACCGCATTGATCTCATCGTTAAAACTTAATTCGGTAAAAGCATGTGCTAGTTGTTTGCGAACCTCTGTATTCAGTGCATTTTTTGCTTCAGGTCGGTTTATTTTTACAATCGCTATTTTTTGAATAGAAAAGTCGACTTCTACGAAATTATTCCCTATTGATACACTCATTTTTGAATTCCTTGTTTCGCACATCAAAACTATATTCCTTTTATGATGCTTATTTTGGAATTTATTTCAAGTCTTATTTAGTCCATTAGAGCAATTATGATTTATTAAATAAGCTAAGTTATTGATATTGCGTAATGGTGATTTTTTAAATTTCGTTAAACGAAATTAATTTTCAAAAAAGCTTGAAATTTGTATTTTCGTTCTCGTACTATGAAACACATCCGCAGTAAACAAGATTTAAAACATGGTATCCAGACAAGCTGGAGATGGCTGATGGGTACGATGGAAATACATAAAAAGGGAGATCACAGATGATCCGTGATGAAGGGATGTTGGAGCAGTTACTTTCAACAATTCGAGATTTTGTAAAAAATGAATTGATCCCTCGTGAAAACGAAGTGGTAGAGAAAGACAAAATTCCGGATGACATTGTGCAGCAAATGCGTGAGCTTGGTTTGTTCGGCCTCACAATTCCCGAAGAATATGGTGGCTTAGGTATCACCATGGAAGAAGAAGTCAGAGTTGCATTTGAACTTGGACAAACTTCACCAGCTTTTCGTTCTTTAATTGGTACTAATAACGGTATTGGTTCAAGTGCAATTTTGATTGATGGCACAGAAGAGCAAAAGCAAAAATATTTACCTCGTTACGCAAGTGGCGAAATTATTGGTTCATTTTGTTTAACCGAGCCTGAATCTGGCTCTGACGCTGCCTCTTTAAAAACCAGCGCAGTTAAAGACGGTGATTTTTATGTGTTAAACGGCACCAAACGTTTTATTACCAATGCACCTCATGCTGCAACTTTTACCGTAATGGCTCGAACCAATCCTGAAATTAAAGGGTCTGGTGGTATTTCAGCTTTTTTAGTTGAGGCAAATACGCCTGGCATTACGTTGGGCAAAATTGACCAAAAAATGGGGCAAAAGGGTTCGCACACTTGTGATGTGATTTTTGAAAATTGCCGTGTGCCTGCTTCTGCATTGATTGGTGGCGTAGAAGGTGTTGGTTTTAAAACGGCCATGAAAGTGCTGGATAAAGGGCGTTTGCACATTGGTGCCTATAGCGTGGGTGTTGCCGAACGCATGTTAAACGACGCACTGCACTATGCGATTGAGCGTAAGCAGTTTGGTCAACCTATTGCAAATTTTCAGCTGATTCAAGCCATGCTCGCCGACTCAAAAGCCGAGATTTATGCAGCTAAATGTATGGTTTTAGATGCAGCTCGCCGCCGTGATAATGGCGAAAACATTAGCACAGAAGCATCATGCGCAAAAATGTTTGCGACTGAAATGTGCGGACGCGTTGCTGACCGCTGTGTACAGATTCACGGTGGTGCAGGCTATATCAGTGAATATGCCATTGAGCGTTTTTATCGTGATGTGCGTTTGTTCCGTCTCTATGAAGGAACCACGCAAGTTCAACAACTTATTATTGCCAAAAACATGATTAGGGAAGCTACAGCCTAATAAAAAATCAAATGCCATGAGGCATGGGATGCCTCATGTTCCTTCTGAGGATATGGACATGACAACAAAGACTGTTACAGAGAATATGAGTAGCACTGAAGCTATTCAAACACCAAAAAAGATTTGGATTACAGCTTTTATATTCGCTTTTTTTACACTTTTATGTGACGGGGCCGACTTAGGTTTTTTGGCATTAAGCCTCACTAGTCTTAAAGCAGAGTTTCATTTAACTGGTGTGCAAGCCGGAACATTAGGAAGCTTGACACTATTTGGTTCGGCCGTGGGTGGCCTTTTTGGTGGTTGGGCTTGTGACCGTTTTGGTCGGGTCCGCATTATTGTTTTCTTTATTGCTTTTTCTTCGATATTAACCTGTGCACTCGGCTTTACACATTCTTATATGCAATTTGCAGTTTTAAGAACAATAGGCGCCATGGGCTTAGGTGCACTTTATATTGCCTGTAACATTCTTATGTCTGAAATGGTGCCAACCAAACACCGTTCTACCGTTTTAGCAACGCTGATGACAGGTTATACACTAGGTTCTTTATTAGCGACATTACTAGCAGGTCATATTATTCCTGAACATGGCTGGCGTTTCCTTTACTGGATTGCAATTGCGCCTGTGGTGTTGTCAGTTTTGATGCACTTTTGCGTACCTGAACCTGAGTCATGGAAAAAAGCCCGTCAACTAAAAGCGCTAGAAGTCGCTCAAAGTAACCAACCTAAAAAACGCCAAAATCCATATCTTGAGATTTTAAGAGATAAGAAACATGGCACCATGTTTGTTCTTTGGATTATTAGTACGGGTGCATTGCAGTTTGGTTATTACGGCGTAAGTAACTGGTTACCTGCTTATTTAGAGTCTGACCTTGGCATCAAGTTTAAAGAAATGGCGATGTATATGGTCGGTACATTCCTAATTATGATGTTTGCCAAAGTAATTGCAGGTATTGTTGCCGATAAATTAGGACGCCGCGCTGTATTTGCTTTCGGAACCATTGGTACAGCCTTATTTATTCCGGTCATTGTCTACTTAAATACACCAACCAACATTTTATGGATGATGCTGTTCTTCGGTTTCCTTTACGGTATGCCTTACGCAATTAATGCCACCTATATGACAGAAAGCTTCCCGACTTCTATTCGAGGCTCGGCAGTGGGCGGTGCTTATAACATTGGCAAAGTACTTTCAATTTTCTCTCCATTAACAATTGGTTATCTATCGCAAAACGGTACTATTGGTTTAGGGCTCTTGGTGATGGCTGCAGCTTATTTTATCTGCGGTGTAATTCCATTGTTATTTATTAAAGACCGATTATTTAACCCGCAAAAGGCAGAGTGACAGATCAATCTGTCACCTTAAATTAAGGATGAAAAGGGACAAGTGAGATGATAAATAAAATCACCAGTAACATTGAACCGATTTTAAAAGCTATTCCTGATGGTGCAACCATCATGACAGGCGGGTTCGGTGTGACGGGGCAACCTGCTGAATTAATTGAAGCCTTAATCGATTTAGGAAAAAAAGAACTTACCATTGTAAATAACAATGCGGCTTCTGGTGACCGTGGCCTAACCAAGCTCATTATTGCTGGCTGTGTTAAAAAAATGATTTGTTCATTTCCGAAATCTGCTGGATCAACCGTTTTTCAAGACTTATATAGAGCGGGAAAAATTGAGTTAGAGCTGGTTCCACAAGGGAATTTGGCTTGTCGTATTCAGGCCGCAGGTGCTGGTCTTGGGGCTATTTTTACTCCGACTGGTTATGGCACTAAAGTTGCCGAGGGTAAAGAGACGCGAACCATCAACGGTAAAAACTATGTACTTGAATATCCACTTGAAGCTGATTTTGCACTGATTTATGCCGATAAAGCTGACCGCTGGGGCAATTTAACTTATCGCAAAGCAGCCCGCAATTTTGGGCCAATTATGGCAAAAGCCGCCAAGACCACGATTGTTCAAGTGAATGACACCGTAGAGCTAGGAACGCTTGACCCAGAGTGCATTATTACACCGGGAATTTTTGTTCAGCACGTTGTAAAAGTAGGAGATATCTAATGTCAGTTCAAAAACGTTCTCGTGAAGATATTGCCAAGCTCATTGCCAATGACATTCCTGAAGGTTCTTATGTCAATTTAGGGATTGGCTTACCGACCAACGTTGCTAAATTTTTGCCAAAAGACAAAGAAATCTTTTTACATTCGGAAAATGGTGTCTTGGCTTTTGGGCCTCCACCACAACCGGGTGAGGAAGATCAAGACTTAGTAAATGCCGGAAAAGAACTTGTCACTTTGTTAGATGGTGGATGCTTTATGCATCATGGCGACTCGTTTGACATTATGCGTGGTGGCCATCTGGACATTTGTGTGATTGGTGCATTCCAAGTTGCGGTAAATGGAGACTTAGCAAACTGGCATACCGGTAAAGCAGATGATGTACCCGCAGTTGGCGGTGCTATGGATTTGGCAGTCGGCGCAAAAACGATTTATGTCTATATGGAGCATGTCACTAAAAAAGGTGAGTCCAAAATTGTAAAAGAACTGAGCTATCCAATAACGGGTGAGCAGTGTGTAAACCGTATTTATACCGATTTATGCATTATTGAACTCAAAGATCAAAAAGCTTACGTCAAGGAAATGGTAGACGGCTTAACTTTTGATGAATTACAGGCAGTCACTGACTGTGAACTAATCGATGCACGTGTAGCCTAAATACACACGGAAAAACGCTTCTTTAAGGATTAAAAGATGAAAAAATTAATTTTAGCTGCAGCTTGTGCTGCGGCTTCAGGGACTATTTTTGCAAATTCTTCAGATACGACAGAACAAAGAATTAATTTGCTAGAAACTGAGCTGCAAAAATTAAAAGCAGAACTTGCTGCTCAGAAACAAACTCAAAATAATTTACAGGTCAAACAGGTTAAGATCGAAGAGAACATTGAAAAAACTAAAGCAACGGTAACAGAAAAGCCAGTTGCTCCTTCATGGGTCACTTGGACGGATAATGTTAAGGTTTACGGTATTGCCCGTATTGATGCAGCGGTCGATTTTAAATCATCACCTGACTCGGGTGGTAGAACGACCAGCAGCCTGTACCGAACACCTTTTGAAAGTGAAAAACGTTCAAACCATGCACGCTCTGATGCCATGATTAATGCAAGCCGATTAGGCGTTTATTTTAATAGCCCAAATAAAGCGGTTACAGGGAATATCGAGGCCGATTTCTTTGATAGTTCTAACATGGGAACGGGGGATGGTAAATTCCGCATCCGTCATGCTTTTTTCACTTATAAAGACTGGACCTTTGGCCAAACATGGTCACTCATGTCCAACATGGAAACCCGTACAGAAGCTGTCGATTACACGCAATTTGTGGGAACCTCATATACGCGTACTCCTCAAATTCGCTATGACTGGAAAATTGATGCCAATAATGATTTAAAAGTAGCTTTGGAATATACAGGTTCGAGAGTCTCGGCATTTCCAACTTTAACGGGGCGCTATACCTTTAAAAAAGGGCCTTTAACGGCACTTGCACAAGGCTTTATTAATGAAAAGTCTACAGATATCGCAACTGCCACGGTGAAGAAAGTAAGCTGGGGCGCTGGAGGCGGCTTAAAATATCAATTAACGCCTCAGCAATCGGTACAAGCAAATTATCAATATATTGTCGGTGATCAAAAATTTATGCCGTACACCACTCAAAGTGGATTGGCAAATTCAGCAAGTTTAAATGCCGCGGGTGATTTCTCTTTAAACGAAGACAAAACAGATTTGGTTATGAATAAGTTGAATAGCATCAATATTGGTTATTCATATAAATTTAATGAGCAATGGCGTGCAAACTTATCGGCTTCAATGTTTGATTATGATGACGACACGGCTTATGCCAAACTCAACCCAGACGCCAACAAGCGTTTAACGGATTACGCAGCTAACGTTTTCTATTCACCAATTGAGCAAATGGATATTGGGATGGAATATCATCAAGGCAAACGAGAAGTGTTTGATGGCAGAACCGCTGATGTATCACGTGTAAACTTTGTATCTATGTATAAATTCTAAAATGGGACGTAGTTAAAGATGAAAACAATAGTTGAGCCCAATGCAGAAAATATACTGTCAAAAAGCTTTATTTTTATCATGGCAATGACATGTGGCATTTGTGCGGGTTCAAACTATTATAACCAGCCCTTAATCTATTCAATTGCAGAAGCATTAAAAGTTAATGCCGATCAAGTCGCCTTAACTATTGTGATTAGCCAACTGTCATATGCAGTTGGCCTTTTTATATTGGTTCCCTTAGGCGACTTTTTTGAAAAGCGCAGTTATATTTGCTTGCTCATGTGTTGTACGGGACTTGCACAAGTAGGGTTATCCTTAAGTCAAACCTTGCCAGTTTTATATGGCTTTACCTTTTTAGCGACATTCTTTTCGATTGCGACTCAAGTTTTGGTTCCTTTCGCCGCAGGTTTAGCTAGCCCGAAAAAAAGTCCTCAAGTTGTAGGCACTCTCATGAGTGGTTTGTTCTTGGGAATATTATTAGCGCGTTCTATTGCAGGCTTACTTTCTACAGTTTGGTCTTGGCATGCGGTTTATTTAATTAGCGGAATTGTCATTCTGGTGTTTGCTTGGGTGATGTGGGTGAAGTTACCGGTTGCGCGAAAATCCCACCAACTCAATATTCTACAGATCTATGGTTCACTATTTTCATTAGCTGTTCACCAGCCGCATTTATTACGCCGTGGTTTTGCTGGTGGAATTGGCTTTGGAATTTTGGCCCTCATTTTCACCACCATGACTTTTATTTTGGCGAATGAGCCTTATCACTTTAACGATTTTCAAATTGGTTTATTTGGAATTGTTGGGTTGGCTGGTGTATTTGCGACCCCATGGGCAGGTAAGAAAATTGCAGCAGGACTTGAAAATAAAATTGCGGTAATTTGCATGGGCCTATTAATAAGTGCATGGATACCACTATTTTTTGCACAGCAGTCTCTGGTGGCCTACGCTGTTGGTGTGATCATGGCGTACTTTGGTTTGTCGGCATTTCATGTTTTGAACCAAAATCTGGTCTACCGAATTTCGGCCGAGGCGCGTTCCCGTATTAATTCAATTTATATGACTTTATATTTTGGTGGAGCCGCCTTAGGTTCTTTTATTGCGGTGTATGCATGGAAACATTGGGGATGGGAAGCGTGTGCAGCCTTAGGTTTAGCGATGGCAATATTAAGTTTTATAATTGATCGCTTAGATTTTTATGAAATGGGCAAGATTGCCAAGCAAGAAAAGCTCCATAAATAGGAGCTTTAAAATTTTATTATTTGCGAATAATCATTAAGGTTGCTGAAGCAAAAGCATACACTTTGCCGTTCTCATCTACGATTTTACCTTCGGTACTAATAATATTCCGGCCCGCATTAATCAACTCGGCTGTCGCATAGTACGAAGTATCAACTTGCATGGGACGGATCATTTTTACATTTAAATCAATGGTTCCATAACCAACTCCATGTTCAAGTAATGTATGAGCTGCGCTGCCTGTTGCCGTATCTAAAGCTGTGGCGCAAAAGCCGCCGTGTACACCGCCTTGTATATTTCTATGTTCTTTGCGAGGGGTAACTTTATAAGTTGCTTTACCTTCGGAAACTTCAACGAGCTCCATCGGTATGGTGTGAGCCATAGGTGATGGTGAAACTTCACCATTTTTTAAAGCGGTTAAAAACTCAAGACCTGTGTATTTCGGGCTTTCCATAAATCGTCCTTGGATGATTAAGCAATTTAATCACCATACTATAAATTGAATTTTTACGGAATAAAATTTTGCAATACAAAATTTAAATTTATTCTGATTAAGCAGTGTTAATTACTTTTAATACTATATTTATATTTAAAAACATATATTTATATTTTATCTCTATAGCTAAGTTAGGATAATTTTATTAAATTAGTGAAAATATATTTTGCTATAAGAAATTTTTTGATATTTTGGTGAGATTGAAACAATAAAAGTCCATTTCAAGGAAAAACAATATCTGCCCATGACACAGGCAGTGAAGTGAAAGGAAAAAACTATGCCTTTATACAAAGCTCCATTACGTGATATGCAATTTGTACTGCATGAAATGCTTCAAACAGAACAGAACTATCAAGGTTTAAGCAACTATCAGGAAAGCGTAAATCGAGAATTAATTGATCAATATTTAGAGGCAGCAGCAGATTTTTGTGAAAATGAGTTGGCACCGATTAACCAAAATGGTGATCAGGAAGGATGCCATTTAAATCAAGGCGTAGTCACAACGCCGAAAGGTTTTAAAGAAGCCTACCAAAAATATGCTGAGCTTGGATTTACCTCTTTAACTGCCGATCCGGAATATGGTGGGCAGGGCTTACCGACATTGCTGCGGATTGCGATTTCTGAAATGTTATGTGGCTCTAATTGGGCTTGGGCGATGTATCCCGGCTTGTCTCATGGCGCAATGAGAACAATTGAGCATCATGGTACCGAGCAACAAAAACAGCAGTATTTGACTAAACTCATTAGCGGTGTCTGGACGGGAACCATGTGTTTAACCGAATCACATGCGGGCTCGGACCTTGGGTTAATTAGAACGAAAGCCGAACCAAATCCGGACGGTAGCTACTCAATTACGGGTGAAAAGATTTTTATCTCGGCGGGTGAACATGATCTTTCTGAAAATATTATTCATATTGTTTTAGCCCGTTTGCCTCAGGCACCTGCAGGGACTAAAGGCATTTCTTTATTTATTGTGCCTAAATTTAATGTGAGTGATGATGGTCAGGTGCTGGACCGTAATAAAGTCGTTTGTAGTGCGATTGAACATAAAATGGGTATTCATGGAAATGCCACCTGCGTACTTAATTTTGATGGCGCAAAAGGTTATTTGATTGGTCCGGAAAATCGTGGGCTCAATTGTATGTTTACCTTTATGAATACTGCACGCATTGGAACGGCAGTACAAGGGCTTGCTGCTTCTGAAATTTCATTTCAAGGCGCATTAAGTTATGCCAAAGAGCGCCTTGCCATGCGTTCGCTATCTGGTCCTAAATATCCTGAGAAAAATGCCGATCCAATTATTGTGCATCCCGCTGTACGTTCGATGTTAATGACGCAAAAAGCGTTTTCTGAAGGCGGCCGTGCACTGGCTTACTTTTTAGCTCAGCATGTCGATATTGTGGAAAGTTCAAACGATCAGGAACAGCAAAAACACTCCGATGAATTACTGGCTTTTTTAACGCCAATTGCTAAGGCTTTTTTAACAGAATCAGGCAATGAATCTGCCAAGCATGGCGTTCAAGTATTTGGCGGTCATGGCTTTATTGTTGAGCATGGAATGGAGCAAATTGTACGTGATGCGCGTATCTCAACATTGTATGAAGGAACGACCGAAATTCAGTCTTTAGATCTACTTGCACGTAAAGTCCTCAAGTCAGAAGGCAAACTTTTAAAGAACATGACTGATTTAATTGATCAGTTTATTAGCCAGCACCAATCCAATGAAGTGCTGAAACCTTATCTAGAAAAATTAGCTGAGCTTAAGCAGCAATGGCTGTCACTGACCGAATCGATTGCAGAGAAAGCCAAGCACAACCCTGAAGAAATAGGGGCCGCTTCAGTAGATTATCTTTATTTTTCTAGTTACATCGTGTTCGCGTATTTGTGGGCTCGAATGGCACAAGTTGCCCATGAAAAATTAGAATCGGGTACACAAGAAGAAGCTTTTTATAAAGCAAAATTAACTACTGCTAAGTTTTTCTATCAAAAACTTTTACATCGTACACAGAGCCATGCCGCTTCTATTGAGTCTGGAGCTGAATCTGTGATGGAGCTCGATCAAGATGCTTTTGCTTTTTAGTGACTAGTATTTTTTAGAATCACTGGGTGAAATTTATGTGCGGAATTTTACCTAGTGATTAAATTTGTAATTTTAGACTCATCAGTTTTTGGTAGGAAAAACCAGTTGAGCCAAACAAATAGAGGGTTAACATAAGCATTAAAACGTGAATTTTCATCAAATATTGATGTTGGACAAGGACTACGGAAAGAAAATCATGAATGCTTATTATCAATTACTGAATAGAACAATTGGTCCTCAAGGTGAAGTTATTGCTCATTATTGCTCAACTGTTCATGCACAAGGGGCTTGGAATCCTCATGAACAGCACATGGCGCCTGCAAGTGGTGTAATCGCAGCAGAGTTAGAGCAATTTTCACCACGACAAGATATGCGAATTGGTCGAATTAGTTTTGATATTTTTGGATTGATTGCTTTTGGTGAGTTTACGATTAAGACACATGTGATTCGTGCTGGTAAAACCATTGAACTGATTGAAGCTGAAATGCAAGCACAAGGTAAAACCTGCATTGTGGCTAGAGCATGGCGCATGTGTACTCAAGATAGTTCCGATATTGCTGGGCTTGAAGATCAGCCAGTTCACCATCCAGATACTTTTACAGAATGGACAGGTATGAAACGATGGCCGGGTGGTTTTATCCAGACACTCGTCACTAAAACTGATGATCAGCATCGCGCAGGCAAAGGGATTGTTTGGCTCAATAATGATAACGAAATCGTGGAAGGGCAGCCGACCACAGATTTTGCCCATTTGATTGGCATGATAGATACAGCGAACGGCATTGTCCCAAGACAAGAAGGCGAATTTACTTGGGGCTTTCCAAATCTTGATTTACAAATCCACATGCACCGTTATCCGCAAGGGAAATGGCTAGGTCTGGAAACCGTTCAGCAATATGGTTCGGATGGTATTGGTTTAACCAGTGCGGTTTTACATGATGTATATGGCCCATTTGGACGAAGCGAGCAGATTTTGACTTTGCGTAAAATGACTAAGTAAATTTTTGAGCCAATAAAAAAGTCATCCCTAAGGATGACTTTTTTATTTTCAGATTTAAATTTTAAGCAATTTCTTAGCTACGTACTTTAATGAGTGTTGGAGTAAGGTCATCCCAACGTTGTTTTGCAGCGTCCATTGCTTTCATTTTGATATGACCATAACCGCGGACTTCTGCTGGTAATTTTGCAATTTGTTCAGCAACTGCCAAGTTATGATTATCTGGTGCTTCAACAAGTGCTTCAACAAATGCGATGTAACGGTCACGCCAAGCTTGTTCGTGTTGACGTTCTTCTTGACGTGCAAATGGGTCAAGGAAAGTTTCACGAAGCCATTGTAAGCGAGCAAGCATCATCATTGGGAAGCGCATCCAGTAACCAAACGCACGTTTACGAACATTTTTCAGGCCACCAAGTAACGCTGGTGGGGCAAGGTGATATGTTAAACGTAAGCCTTTACCGAACTGGGTTTCAATCGATTCTTTGAAGCTCTTACCTGTTAAAAGACGTGCAACTTCATATTCATCTTTATACGCCATAACTCTATAAAGCTGAGTTGCAATGGTACCCGTTAATTCTTCTGGTAACTTTTTAGCTGCAAGTTCTACAAGTGTGCGGTATTTAGCTGCATAAGCTTCATTCCAGTAGTCTGTTAGACGAGCAGAACGGTCTTCAACAAGTTCAGCCAAAGTTTGCGGAGTTTTGGTTTTTGGCATTGCCGCAACTAAGCGTGCAGCTAAAGTTGGGTCACTTGCAAGATGACAACCTACACGGAAAGCTTCGAGGTTCTTTTCAACAGCAGTACCATTTAAACGAATTGCTTTTTCAATGCTTTCACGTAATAACGGAATACGACCAGATTGCCATGCCATACCGAGTAATAACTGGTTGGTATAGATTGAATCACCTAAGAGCTGAGTTGCAATGCGAGCCGCTGGCAGAGAAACCAGTTGACCTTGACGAACACGACCACGAAGACGATCAATTAAATCGCTAATAGGTGCATACCAGTCACGAGATTTAATAAACTCAGAAGTAGGAGTACTGTCTTCATTCACAATAACCAACGCATCATCTTTTAAGCGAGAAAGAGCAGCGCTACCACCAGCAACTACCGCATCTGCACCAATCAATAATTCACATTGGCCCGCTGGAATTTTGGTAGAAGAAATTTGCTCATCAGTTGCTGCAAGTTGAACGTATGAATAAACTGTACCACCTTTTTGGGCAAGTCCAGCCATGTCCATCACACGGGTTGCTTTACCTTCTAGGTGAGCTGCCATGCCAAGCAGTGCGCCAATAGTCACCACACCCGTACCACCAATACCTCCGACCATAATACGACTTGGAACATCATATAACTGAGGAATAACTGGAGATGTTGGCCAGCCTGCACCAATACCTTCAAATTTAGCTGGACGTTTCATATCACGTGTATGAACAGTCACAAAACTTGGGCAGAACCCTTCGGCACAAGTAAAGTCTTTATTACAGCTACTTTGGTTAATCTGACGTTTAGTACCTAAAGCAGTCTCTACTGGTTCAATCGATAAACAGTTTGATTTTTTCGAACAGTCGCCACAGCCTTCACAGATATCACTGTTAATGTATAAACGTTCAGCTGGGTCGGGGTAGGCATCACGTTTACGGCGACGACGTTTTTCACTGGCACAGGTTTGTACATAAATTAAAGCGGTGACCCCTGTAACTTCACGAAGCTCACGTTGAACTGCGTCGAGCTCATTACGGTGGCGAATTTCTACGCCTGGTGCAATGCCATCTTCTTCGTTTAATAGTTTAACTTCATCAGTAACAATGACTTGTTTTTTAATGCCTTCGGCAGCAAGCTGACGAGTTAACTGCGCAACGCTCAAATGACCATCTACATGCTGACCACCTGTCATAGCGACTGCATCGTTATAGAGGATTTTGTAGGTAATATTGGTTTTTGCAGCGATAGACTGACGAATTGCTAAGTAACCTGAGTGGAAGTAAGTTCCGTCACCAAGGTTGGCAAAAATGTGTTTTTCATTGGTAAATGGTGATGCACCCACCCAACTTACACCTTCACCGCCCATTTGAGAGAACGTTTCCGTACCGCGGTCAAGTGAAACGGCAATATAGTGACAACCGATACCGCCTAATGCACGGCTACCTTCAGGAACTACGGTTGAAGAGTTATGAGGGCAACCACTACAGAAATAAGGTTTACGTTCTGCAAGATCAATAACACGTTTTGATTCTTGCTCTGCTTTTAGCAGTAAGTCGATTCTGCTTTGGATTTGTGCTTTTAAGTTTTCTGGAATATCAAGTTTTAAGAAGCGAGCGGCCAGCATTTTTGCAATCGGTTCAGGCTGATACTCATAGTGACCAATGAGCGGTGCTTCTTCAATAGTGGTACTCCATTCGCCTTTACTATCAGTTGCTTTACCAATGACACGAGGACGTTTGCCGTCAGGCAGTGAGTACAGCTCGTCTTTAATTTGCGTTTCAATAATTGGACGTTTTTCTTCAATAACAATCAGTTCTTGTAAACCTTCGGCAAATTCACGAACGCCTTGTGGTTCTAAAGGCCAAATCATCCCAACTTGATAAACACGTAGCCCAAGCTGTTGGGCAGTTTCATCTTCAATCCCTAAAATGCGTAAGGCTTCAATCGTATCTAAATAACCTTTACCACTTGCAGCAATACCAATACGGGCATTTTCACAAGGCCATGTAACGGTGTTGATTTTGTTGGCGCGGGCATAAGCCAAAACAGCAGGTAAACGGTATTTATAAAGACGTTCTTCTTGTTGGATACCATGATCGGGCCAACGAATGTTAACGCCACCCTCTGGGAAGTTAACATCTTTTGGTATAAGAGGAGTGACACGGTCTAGGTCAACATGAACAGAAGCAGAAGTTTCTACAATTTCACTGACTAGCTTCATTGAAGACCAAAGGCCAGAAAAACGTGAAACTGCAATGGCGTGAACACCAAAGTCTAAAATTTGTTGAACGGATGTTGGGTAGAAAATTGGAATACCGCAACCAATCATGACATGTTCAGACTGATGCGGGATTGTAGAAGATTTACATGAGTGGTCATCACCAAATAAGGCAACCACACCACCACGTTCAGAGGTACCAGCTAAGTTCGCATGGCGGAGTACATCGCCTGAACGGTCAACACCCGGGCCTTTACCATACCACCATGAAGACACACCATCATATTTGCCTTGGCCTGAAAGATTAACTTGTTGGGTACCCCAAATAGCGGTAGCAGCCAAGTCTTCATTTACGCCAGGTTGAAATACAACATTATGGGATTTAAGTAATCCTTGAACTTGCCAAAGCAAACTATCATAGTTACCAACAGGAGAACCGCGATAACCAGAAATAAAACCAGCAGTATGATAACCATTGATCGCGTCACGGCGAGTTTGGGCAAGAGGCAAACGAACAAGTGCCTGAATGCCGGTCATATATGCTGTACCGTTATCACTTACATATTTATCTTCAAGTGACACATCCTTTGTTGCAATAATATTTGGAGTGACTTTTGTAGCTATATTCATTTATATCTCCTTAGAATTTTTAGTAGCTCGGACTACTTTCTTTTTTCAACATCCAGTTGAATATTTGGAGCAAGTGACATACGAAATAAAAAAAGATCGGTTCCTCTTCTTAAAAAGAATTAGTGCCAATGTATGTACATTTAGTCATTGTGGTTGATCTAAACTGGTGCAACAATCCGTAATTTAGGAAAACATATTTACGTTATGCGCAAAAATCTCGATGGTGGACTATTGCATGCAATGCATGCATTCCTGAAAGTGATTGATAGCGGGAGTTTCACAGCAGCAGCTGAGCAGATGGATCTGACCACTGCACAGGTTTCACGTCTTATCAGCGAGCTAGAAACACGCTTAGGTACAAAATTAATACAACGCTCAACGCGCCAGCAGGCACTGACCGATATTGGTGCAACTTACGCAGAGCGCTGTCGCCAAGTCATTTCAATGGTGGATGAAGCGGAGTCAGAAGTAACCGGAACAGCATCTAAACCCAAAGGACGTTTACGTGTATTAAGCATGGGAAGCTTTGGGCATCATTATGTTTTTCCAGTGATGGCCGAGTTTTGTAAGCATTACCCCGAATTAACCGTGGAATATACGACTTCACAGTACGTTCCAGACTTGTTGGCAAAAGGGGTCGATGTCAGTCTGTATCTGACCGAATCATTAACAGACTCCCGTTTTGTTGCACGCAGAATTGGCACTATTTTTTCTGTTTTATGTGCTTCACCAGCGTACCTCGAGAAACACGGTGTACCGAATTCTCCAGAAGACTTAAAAGATCATGCCTGTTTACGCTTGGTAAACCCGTCTATTACGCCAGATTGGCACTTGTTAAATACAAGTGGTGAGTCTTACCAAATCGACATTGGCGGGCAACTCATTGCAGATAATCCTGAGTTATTGTTAGATGTGGTGCAACAGGATATGGGCATCGCATTATTGCCGATGTTTTCGGCTTTAGATGCAGTTCAAAATGGAAGATTATGTCATATCTTGCCAGAGTGGCGTTCGCCCGATATAGGAGTTTATACCTTATTGCCTTCACGCCATTTTATTGATGCCAAAACACGTGCATGGTTAGATTGGGTGGAAGAATATATTTCCCCAAGAATTGAAATGGATGCATCTTATTTTTATAAATAATGAGATAAATTTTTTAAGGACTAAAATAGAAAAGGATGAAGAATAATACGGTTTAGAATAAAAATAGGGTAGAGAATGCTTCTTTTGAAAGAGGCATTTAATACAGAGATAAATAATAGATTTTAAAAAAATTGCATGAGGAACTTAGTCCCAATTCCTGAACAGAATGAGATAAAAATGAGATAGGATGATCTGGTACTTCGCCTAATATTCAGCTTTATACCAGATGCTGAGCTATTTTAATTGATTACGATGCACACTTGGTTTGCCAATACGCATTTGCATAATTCGACAAGCTTTTTCGGTTTAATACGTTGCTAATATTTTGGCTGGCTTGCATCAGTTTCTCTAAGTCAATGCCAGTTTCAAAGCCCATGTGTGACAGCAAATAAAATAGATCTTCGGTCGATACATTGCCAGAAGCACCTTTGGCATAGGGGCAACCGCCAAGTCCTGCAAGGGATGAATCAAAAACACGAATGCCTTGCTGTAAAGACTGATAAATATTGGCAATTGCCATGCCGTAGGTATTGTGGAAATGCCCAGCTAAAACCTTGCTATCGAGTTCAGCAATGCATGCTTGCCAAACCTTTTGAACGCGATCTGGTGTTGCTGTGCCAATGGTTTCACCTAAAGATACTTCATAGCAGCCCATGTCATAGAGCCGTTTCACAACTTTCACCACTTGCTCAGGGGCAATTGCGCCTTCATAAGGACAATCGACAATACAAGAGACATAACCACGTACACGGATGTTATGTGCTTTTGCAGCACTCATGACATCACTAAATTTCTCAAAGCTTTCATCAATAGAGCAGTTAATATTTTTACGGGTAAAGCTCTCAGAAGCTGCGGTAAAAACCGCAACCTCTTTGCATCCTACCGCTTGAGCTGTCTCAAAACCTTTGATATTGGGGGTGAGCAGGCTAAATTGCACATCGGTTGTTTGGGGTAATTGCTTAAATAGCTCGTCACTTTGAGCCATTTGCGGTACCCATTTTGCTGAAACGCATGAACCGACTTCAATTGATTTTAGGCCTGCATTAATTAGGTCATTAATAAAGTTTAAGCGTTGTTCGACAGTTAAAGCCTGCTTTTCGTTTTGGAGGCCATCTCTGGGACCGACCTCCATGATTTTGACAAACTCACTCATGCAACTTCCTCCTGCGCAGGTTGAAATTCCACAAGTTCATCGCCAGCTTTGACCTGATCACCGACTTGGAAATAGGAGTCTACAATCAAGCCGTCTTTAGGGGCACGAATGGTGTATTCCATTTTCATTGCTTCAAGCGTCATTAAAATATCGTCTTTTTTAACGCTATGATTTGCGCTCACCAGTACTTGCGTGACCACACCTGGCATTGGTGCTTTTAGGTGACCTTCATCGGCTTGGCTATCTGCTTGATTAAAGTCTTGGCGAATATAAGCAAACTTATAGCTTTGCCCATTTTGGAACAAGGTAATGCCTTGCTGACTTTGGTTAAAAGATAGCTTTTGCTGAGTCCCACCAATTTGAACAGACGCCGTATGCGCATCAATCAATTGACCTGAAATTGGGTAGCTTTGACCGTTATATTCTGCGGTGAAGCCATCTTCATTTGAGGCAAATTTAATTTGAATATTTTGGTTTAAATAGTTCAGTTTAATACTGTGCTGATAGGCAATATTTAAACGCCAAAGCGGCTGAGCTTGCCAAAGCTGTTTTTGGCTTGAGCTGTTGTTATTAAGTTTGCTTAAAAACTCAATAAATGCCGCTACTACTACCAGTTCTGGTTTGATTTCTTCAGGACTAAACAAGAAGTTTTGTTCACGCTGAATCAAATTGGTATCAAGCTTGGCTTGTTTAAAAGATTCGCTACGAACAATTTTTTCAAGAAAAGCAATGTTGTTGCCTAAGCCATCCACATGGAATTGGCTTAAAGCATTTTGCATTTGAATAAGTGCAGCTTCACGGTTTTTACCCCATACAATCAATTTGGCAATCATAGGGTCGTAATACGTCGTGATTTCATCGCCTTCAACAATACCGCTATCTACACGCACATATTGGTTTTGAGTTGGGTAATGCAAATAGTCAATTTTACCAATGGCAGGTAAAAAGCCTTTTTCAGGTTCTTCAGCGTAAATGCGTGCCTCGAGCGCATGCCCTTGAATGTGT
This sequence comes from Acinetobacter sp. TG2027, assembly GCF_000302435.1. Taxonomy (NCBI): domain Bacteria; kingdom Pseudomonadati; phylum Pseudomonadota; class Gammaproteobacteria; order Moraxellales; family Moraxellaceae; genus Acinetobacter; species Acinetobacter sp. TG2027. Next base: position 104,162 of record NZ_AMJN01000036.1, read on the forward strand.
AATTCGTTTTGTAGTTTAGGTAAAGGTTCGCCATAAGCCACACGAAGTTGCCATTCAACCAAGTCTTCACCTGTAATCATTTCAGTGACAGGGTGTTCGACTTGTAGGCGGGTATTCATTTCCATGAAATACGCCGTACCATCTTGTTCTACAATAAACTCAACCGTACCGGCACCAACATAATTTACGGCACGTGCAGCATCGATTGCAGCTTGGCGCATTGCATCGAGTTTCTCGCTTGGCATTTGTGGAGCAGGGGCTTCTTCTAGCACTTTTTGGTGACGGCGTTGTACAGAGCAGTCACGTTCAAATAAATGCACGTAGTTGCCATGTGTATCACCAAACACTTGAACTTCAATATGGCGTGGTTGAATCACATAACGCTCAATCAACACATCATCATTACCAAAACTCGATTTAGCTTCACGTTTACACGAAGCTAAGGCATGCAAAAAGTCTTCACTGCGTTCAACCAGACTCATGCCTTTACCGCCACCGCCGGCACTGGCTTTAATTAAAACAGGATAGCCAATTCGGTCTGCCTGTTGCTTTAAAAAGTCGGCATCTTGGTTGGTTCCGTGATAACCCGGTGTTAAAGGAACACCTGCTTTTTCCATTAAAGCTTTAGAAGTCGCTTTTAAGCCCATTGCTAAAATGGCATCCACTGGTGGGCCAATAAAGCAAATATTGTGTTGTTGGCAGGTGAGCGCAAACTGATCATTTTCAGAAAGGAAGCCGTAGCCTGGGTGAACCGCTTGGCTACCTGTATCAATGGCAGCTTGAATAATACGTTCAACCTGTAAATAACTTTGTGTTGCAGGGGACTGACCAATATAAACTGCTTCATCGGCAAGTTTGACATGTTGTGCGTTTGCATCTGCATCTGAGTAAACGGCAACCGTTGCAATACCTAATTTTTTAGCTGTGCGAATCACACGGCAAGCAATTTCGCCACGGTTCGCAATTAAAATCTTTTCAAACATGATGATCGTCCTTAATTGTTGTTATTCGAGTTAGAAACCCAAGCAGGCTGCTGCTTATTTAAAAAGGCACTTAGACCTTCTTTTGCTTCACTGCCTTGACGAACTTGAGCAATATGATGGGCTGTCTGTTGCAGCAAATCATTGCTCATGGTCTGGTTGCTCACCATTTGAATGAGTTGTTTTGAGGCCGCTTGAGCGTGCGGGCCACCGAGTAATAGAGCATCAATAATTTCTTGAACTTTTTTATCTAAGTCTTCAGCATCTGCAACCTCGTGTGCCAAACCAATGTGTTTGGCATCACGTGCTGAAATTCGCTCGGCAGTTAAGAAGTAACGAGAGGCTTGTCTTGCGCCGATTGCACGGATCACATAGGGACTAATGGTAGATGGGGCAAGCCCTAAACGAACCTCAGATGTTGCAAACTTGGCATCCGTGCTGGCAATGCAAATATCACATGCCGATGCCAAGCCCATACCACCACCAAAAGCAATGCCATGCACGCGGGCAATAGTCGGTTGTTTAAGTGTTGCAAGTGCATCAAGCATTTGCGCAAGTTTTAATGCATCTGCTTCATTTTCAGCCGAAGATGCTTGACCTGCCTGTTTCATCCAGTTGAGGTCGGCGCCTGCCGAAAAGCTTTTACCGCGACCAGCTAAGACCACAACACGAATGTCATCACGAGTATTAATTTGCTTAAAGCAAGTATGCAATTCTTCAATGACTGTCGTATTAAAAGCATTGTGCAATTCAGGGCGGTTCAGCCATACATAGGCAACCTGACCTTGTTGTTCGAGTTGTAAAAATTGATAGCTCATATACACCTCTTACATGCGGAACACGCCAAATTTGGTTGGCTGGATTGGAGCGTTCATGGCAGCTGCAAGACTTAAACCAAGTACATGACGAGTTTGAGCTGGATCAATTACACCGTCGTCCCAAAGGCGGGCAGAAGCATAGTATGGATGGCCTTGACGCTCGTATTGTTCACGAATCGGTTGTTTAAATTCGTCTTCTTCTTGCGCTGACCACTCGGCACCTTTTTGCTCAATTTGATCACGTTTTAAAGTTGAGAGTACGCTTGCTGCTTGTTCGCCGCCCATGACTGAAATACGTGAGTTCGGCCAAGTCCATAAAAAGCGTGGTGAATAAGCACGGCCGCACATACCGTAGTTACCTGCGCCAAACGAACCACCAATAATCAGGGTAAGTTTTGGTACATTTGCGGTTGCAACTGCCATAACCAATTTAGCGCCGTTTTTAGCAATTCCTTCATTTTCATACTGGCGACCGACCATAAAGCCGGTGATGTTTTGTATAAATAACAATGGAATATTGCGCTGTGTGCACAGTTCAATAAAGTGAGCACCTTTTTGAGCAGACTCGGAAAATAAAATTCCGTTATTGGCAATAATGCCGACTGGCATGCCGTAGAGAGAAGCGAAACCCGTTACAAGTGTTGAGCCAAAGCGGGCTTTAAACTCGTCAAAACGAGAGCCGTCTACAATACGTGCAATGACTTCACGCACATCGAAAGGTTTACGCGCATCACTTGGCACCACGCCATAGAGTTCCGATGCATCAAATAATGGTTCATCAATTTGCTTATTTAACTCATTTGGCTTTTTATTTAAGTTCGCAACAATGTTTCGCGCAATGGCAATTGCATGTTCATCATTTTCGGCTAAATGGTCAGCTACCCCTGAAAGACGTGTGTGAACATCACCACCGCCTAAATCTTCACTGCTCACCACTTCGCCAGTTGCAGCTTTTACCAGAGGAGGACCACCTAAGAAAATCGTACCTTGATTACGGACAATAATCGTTTCATCAGACATGGCTGGAACATAAGCACCACCTGCGGTACAGCTACCCATCACCACGGCAATTTGGGCAATACCTAGGCTCGACATGCGCGCCTGATTATAGAAAATACGCCCAAAGTGATCGCGGTCTGGGAAAACCTCATCTTGCATTGGTAAATAGGCACCGCCTGAATCTACCAAATAAATACAAGGCAAGTGATTTTGTTCAGCAATTTCTTGTGCGCGTAAATGCTTTTTAACCGTTAGGGGATAATACGTTCCACCCTTAACCGTTGCATCGTTGGCAACGATCATGCAAGTGATGCCGTTGACTTGACCAATACCTGCAATCACACCCGCAGCAGGAACATCATCTTCATAAACGTTGTAAGCTGCCAATTGACCAATTTCTAAAAATGCCGTGCCGACATCAATCAGTTGATCAATACGTTCACGGGGTAAAAGTTTACCTCGAGCCAAATGTTTTTGACGGGCATTTTCACCACCGCCTAAAGCAATACGCTGGGCAACTTGTTTGAGATCTGTGACCAATGTTTGCATGGCTTGCTGGTTTGTTTTGAAGTCTTCGCTTCGAACATTAATCTTGCTTTGTAATTGGTTCATAAGATGCGTCCTTACTTATAATTATTATTTGGTTTCATTGAAAAGTTCGCGGCCAATCAGCATGCGGCGAATTTCAGAAGTTCCCGCGCCAATTTCATAAAGTTTTGCATCGCGCCATAAACGGCCAGCAGGGAATTCATTGATATAACCGTTGCCACCTAAAGTCTGGATTGCTTCACCCGCCATCCATGTTGCTTTTTCAGCGGCATATAAAATGGCACTTGCGGCATCTTTACGTAAGCTGCGGTCATGATCCGCTTTATCGCAGGCAGCACCAACCGCATAAACGAGAGCTTTACATGCCAACCATGTTGAATACATATCGGCAAGTTTGCCTTGCATAAGCTGGAATTCACCTAAAGCCTGACCAAACTGTTCACGTTGATGCAAGTATGGGATTACCACATCTAAACAAGCATCCATAATGCCTAAAGGGCCGGCACTTAAAACTGCTCGTTCATAGTCCAAACCACTCATGAGTACTTTAACCCCGTTACCAACACCACCGAGTACGTTTTCAGCAGGGACTTCTACATTGTCAAAGAAAAGGGGGTAAGTGTTAGAGCCGCGCATACCGAGTTTGTCTAAGTGGTTGCCGTGACTAAAGCCTTTCATGCCTTTTTCAATCAAGAATGCGGTCATGCCTTTAGGGCCAGCTTGTGGATCAGTTTTAGCGTAAACGACCAGTACATCTGCATCACCGCCGTTGGTAATCCACATTTTTGAACCGTTTAAAACAAAGTGATCACCTTTTTGCTCGGCGCGTAATTTCATGCTGACGACATCGGAACCGGCATTTGGCTCAGACATGGCAAGGGCACCAACATATTCACCGGAAATTAATTTTGGTAAATACTTTTGTTTTTGCTGCTCATTACCGTTACGGTTAATCTGGTTTACACATAAATTAGAATGAGCACCATAAGAAAGACCAATGGCTGCCGAAGCACGGGAAATTTCTTGCATGGCAATAATATGAGCTAAATAACCCATATTGGCACCGCCATATTCTTCAGAAACCGTCATACCTAAAAGGCCCATATCTCCGAATTTTTTCCAGAGATGTGCAGGGAATTTGTTGTCTTGATCAACTTGTTGGGCAATTGGTGCAATTTCCTTTGCACAAAATGCGGCTACCGAATCTTGAAGCGCAATTAAAGTTTCATCTAGACCGAAATTCAAGCTGCGTAGGTTCATGATATTTTCATCCTATTGGTTATATTTGTTGTCCATAAAATATTTTGTGGGTATTTGATAATTACCATACAATGATTTTTTGAAAAAGTGAATACAGATTCATAAAATGATTTACAATTCATTTTATTTGTTAGAGAATAAATTATGAGCTATAAACGATCATCTTTAATGCAAGAGCGGATGGAGCAAAATCGAAAGTCGATTTTGAGTTCAGCTAGAAAAATAATTTCAGAGGGAGGGTTCAAAGACGCACAAATACAAACAATTGCAGAGCAAGCGGGTGTATCTAATGGACTGGTTTATCGCTACTTCGATAATAAAAGCCAAGTGCTAATAGAAGTTTTGTCTGATGCCATTAATACAGAACTATTGGTGATTGAATCGATTACCGAAAGTGACTTATCGGCAAAGCAGAAATTACACAAGGCGGTGGCAACCTTTGTAAAAAGGGCACTGAATAGTCCTCAGCTTGCATATTCACTCATGTTTGAACCCGTCGATTCAACGGTTGAACATGAGCGTTTTCGTGTGAAGCAATTGATTAAGCAAAGTATTAAAAAAATACTTGCGGATGGAAATGCAAGTGGTGAGTTTGTCTTGGATGATTTAAATACAGCAGCACTGTGTGTTGTCGGTGCCATGACCTATGTGGTGGTTGAACCCCTAGACCCAGCTCAAAATACAAAGTTTGATCATGCGCATAAAGACTATTTTTCAAAACAGATTGCTGACTTTTGTGTAGATGCTGTGCAGAGGAAATAGAGCATATAAAGGATAAAACAACACAAAAAAGGCGGTTTAGAAAAATAGTTGCAGTAACAACAATTAGATCAGGTAAGAAGAGAATTAGAAGAATCAAGGAGAATGATTCAATGCAACAAGAACGGTTAAGCTACGCCTCGGGACCAAGCACACAGCCCTTATTGGGTATGACCATTGGTGAACAATTTGATCAAGCCTGTCGGCAATATGCTGAAAAGGAAGCAATCGTTAGTTTTCATCAAAACAGACGATTAACCTATAAAGCTTTACAGGATGAAGTAAATGCTTTTGCTTGTAGCCTTTTAAAATTGGGATTAAAAAAAGGTGATCGATTAGCGATTTGGTCGCCTAACTGTGTGGAATGGACAGTTACCCAATTTGCAGCTTTTAAAGCAGGGATTATTTTAGTCAACCTGAATACAGCTTATAAAAGCCATGAACTTGAATATGTGTTGAATAAAGTCTCATGCAAAGGATTGATTATTGCTTCTCAATTCAAAACGACTGATTACCAAGAATTACTCACAAAAATTGCTCCTGAGTTAACCAACAGTGCAGATAAAGTGCTCAGTTCAGCGCGACTGCCACATTTAAAATTTGTGATTAAAATTGATGACCAACAGCATACGGGTATTTATCGCTTTAGTGATTTAGTTACTACACCAACTTCTGAACAGCTAGAACAATTAAAACTATTAACCAAGCAACATCAGTTTGATGAAACGATTAATATCCAATTTACCTCAGGTACAACAGGTAACCCTAAAGGGACCATGTTGACCCACCATAATATTTTAAATAATGGCTATTTTGTTGGTGAAGGCATCCGCTTAAGCCCTCAAGATAAAGTCTGTATTTCTGTACCATTGTTTCATTGTTTTGGCATGGTGATGGGAAATTTGGCCTGCGTTACGCATGGGTCAACCATGGTATATCCATCAGCCGTATTTAATCCTTTAGAAACTTTAAAAGCGATTCATCAAGAGCGTTGTACGGCAGCGTATGGCGTGCCAACCATGTTTATTGCGACCTTAGAACATGAGCGGTTTAATGAGTTTGATCTGTCGAGTTTAAGAACAGGCATTATGGCAGGTAGTCCTTGTCCACGTGAAATTATGCAGCGTGTTATAGACCGCATGCATATGTCTGAAATCACCATTTGTTATGGCATGACCGAAACCTCGCCAGTGAGTGTACAAAGTTCGGTAAATGATTCGATTGATAAACGGGTAAGTACAGTTGGACATGTTCATCCGCATGTTGAAATTAAAATTGTCAATTTAGAAGGGCAGATCGTTCCGCAAGGAACTTTGGGTGAGCTATGCGTTCGCGGTTATTCAGTGATGGCTGGCTATTGGGGCGAAGAAGAAAAGACCAAAGAGGTCATTGATGCTGCTGGCTGGATGCATACAGGTGATATTGCCGAAATGGATCAAGACGGTTTTATTAAAATTAAAGGCCGTATTAAAGATGTGGTGATTCGCGGTGGGGAAAATCTCTTTCCAAAAGAAATTGAAGACTTTTTATACACTCATCCAGATGTGAGCGATGTGCAAGTTATTGGCTTGCCAGACGCCAGATATGGTGAAGAACTCTGTGCTTGTATTATTTTGCATGAGCATCATCAAATTGATGAAGACAGCATTCGCCAATTCTGCAAAGAGCATATTTCTCATAATAAAGTGCCGCGCTATGTCAGATTCTTTAATGAGTTTCCAATGACAGCTTCAGGCAAAGCGCAAAAGTTTAAATTGCAGGAAATTATGCGAGCTGAACTTAACTTAACTGGAAATGTCTTTGATTAAAGAAGTCGAAAGTCAGGTCAAAGTGCAGCAAACTATAAGTTGAAAGGCAGTTTAAATAGAGGGTAAACAAAATGGCAAAAGACTTTAATAGCCCAAAGGTAGTCGAAGGATATGACGAACATATTCGTAAATTAATTCCGGGTTATGAAGTGATCCATCAACAGGTGGATGCCATTTTGCAATCAGTGTTACCACCAAATGCTCATATTTTAATTGTGGGTTGTGGCACGGGGTATGAACTCGAATATTTACTTAAACGTCATCCAAACTGGAAATTTACAGCAGTTGATCCATCTTTGACTATGCTGCAAAAAGCTCAGGAACAGGTTGAACTTTTAGATAAATCTTCTCAAGTCACCTTTGTTCACGGTGAAACGTCAGCTTTACCTCTTGAGAATTGCTTTGATGCTGCACTTTCTATTCTCGTGGCTCATTTTATTGCAGATGACATAAAACCTGTTTTTTTTAAGGGTATTTATGATCGCTTAAAAGAAAAAGCGATTTTACTGACCTACGATTTAATGACGTGTGTAAATCCACAGCATCTTCAAGCTTTACGTTATTTATGTTTGGCACAAGGCTTAATAGAAGAACAATGTCAAAAAATGTTAGAGCGTATGGCGCAAGACTTTTTTAGCCTAACCACTGAAGGATATATAAAACTTTTAGAAAAAACTGGTTTTGAAAGTGTGCATCCTTATACACAAATTTTGACGTATCAAGGGTTTATTGCAAAAAAATAATGGATTTGGGAAAGCGTTAATACGGATATAAAACCTGCATATTCTCAATGAGGAAGAGAATATAAAAACTGAAAAAATTAGAAGATTTAGCTTTACTTAAAACAAATTAAAAGTGGTTTTCAGGCCGCTTTAGGGAGGTTTTGTCTAAAAAATATGATCGAAGGTTTTTCTTGTAAAAGAAAGACAAATTTTAAGCGCCTATTTTAGATAGGTACATAACAAAAAGGATGTCGAGATCTTTAAGTCTAATTAAAGATCAAAAGGAAAATTTCATGATGAAAGTTTTAAATACAACGGTTCAAAAAAGCCTGTTGGCTGTTTCTGTGACCCTGTTTATGTCTTCCGCTTTGGCAGGTCAAACAGATCCTGAAATAGCACAACTTCGCCAAGAAGTGAAAGAACTTCGGGCTATGTTACAAGCCAATATGCAGGCGCAAAAATCTTTATCGCAACAAAGAGTGGAGCTAGCAAATTCAGCGACTCCTCAAGCCGTATCACTAATACAGCAAGGTTTAACCAAGTCTGGTGCAGAATTTAACTTATATGGTTATATACGGGCAGATGCTTCTTATCAAATGAAGGGCGCATCTACCATGTATAACAATATTAGCGGTGTTCCACTTGAAAACACGCCAGAAGAATCTGCACAAAAAGACCAGTTGCACAGTACGGTTAATGTGACACGTTTCGGGTTGAATTTTAAAACCCCGACGGCCGCGGGTGAGGTGAGCGGAAAGTTAGAAATGGACTTCTTTGGGGCAGCCACTCGTGATCAGTTTCGGATACGCCATGCTTATTTAACTTTTGATAAATGGCTTATCGGTCAAACGTGGTCAACATTTATCGCACCCGAATATTATCCGGAAACGATTGATGCGGGCACATTTGTAGGCAGTGCATTGTTAAGATCACCGCTAGTTCGCTATAGCGATAACTTAACGGCAAATACAAGCTTTGCAATATCGGTTGAAGATCCGAAATATACTGCGAGCTCAGACCCAGATAATAAAATGCGTTTACCAGCGTTGGTAGGTCGCTTAAATCATAAATTTGCCAATGGCTCGATGTTATCCGGACGTAGTTTTGTTGCCGAAAAGAGAACGAATAATGATGAAGAAATGTCTTGGGGCGTAGGCTTGGGCGGTAAATACCAAATTACGCCCGATACATTACTCAAAGCCGATTATTACCATGTCAAAGGAGATGGGCGTTTCCTGCTATGGACTAACAGCGGCTATGCAATAGATGATCAAAACAATATGCATAGCAATGAATTTGACACCGTTTCTTTAGGTATTACTCATCAATTTACACCGCAAATTCGCTCGACTGTAGGCTACGGCTATATGAAAGCCAAAGATGATAACCGTTTTGCTGAATTACAACGTAATAGCACCACCCAAAATAAAGAGCTTTGGCAGGGCTGGGTGAATGCACTTTATAACCCATACAAACCAATTACCTTGGGCGTCGAATATGTGTATGGCGAACGAGAAACTTTTGATGGACGTAACGGGATTGATAACCGCTTCAATATGATGGCGAGTTATGACTTTTAATTTATTCAATAAAACCTTGAATAATTTGTTTTTTCTTTAGGGTGCAGTATGTCGTTTTAAAAAATTGAATATGAATTTATCTCACAAAGGAGGTGAGTAAATGACAACATCTAAATTAAATGTAAATGAAGTTATTGATCAGGCCAGATTTACCCCTTTTCACTGGAGTATTTTACTTTGGTGTTTATTGATTATTATTTTTGATGGTTACGATCTGGTGATTTATGGCGTGGTACTGCCTTTGCTAATGCAAGAGTGGTCATTAACAGCTGTACAGGCGGGGATGTTAGCAAGTACGGCACTATGTGGAATGATGTTTGGGGCAATGTTCTTTGGAACACTGGCAGACAAAATAGGCCGTAAAAAGGTAATTTTAATCTGTGTGACTTTTTTTAGTGGTTTTACTTTTTTAGGTGCTTTTGCATCAAGCCCACTTGAGTTTGGGGTACTTCGGTTCTTGGCGGGATTAGGCATTGGTGGGGTTATGCCAAATTTAGTTGCACTTACATCAGAATATGCGCCTAACCGTATAAGAAGTACTTTGGTGGGGAGTATGTTTAGTGGTTATGCAATTGGAGGAATACTGTCAGCATTGATCGGTAGTTATTTGGTTGAAAGTCAGGGGTGGCAAATTATGTTTTTAATTGCCGGTATTCCATTATTTTTATTACCTGTCATTTGGAAGTTTTTACCTGAGTCTTTAACCTTTTTAGTTAAGACGGGTAAGACTAAGCAAGCACAGCGCATTATTCAAAAAATTTCGCCTGAACAAAACCTAACGATCACTACGCACTTAGTGCTTAATGAAGATAATGTTCCAACAGGTAGTTCTGTAAAGGGATTATTTCAACAAGGCCGTGCTTTCAATACACTCATGTTTTGGCTCGTGTTCTTTATGTGCTTGCTCATGGTGTATGCCTTAAGTAGCTGGTTACCAAAACTCATGCTGGCAGCAGGTTATTCACTCGGAAAGAGTATTTTGTTCTTGCTTGCTCTAAATGTTGGCGCAATGATCGGTTCAATCGGTGGCGGTATTTTGTCTGATAAATTCCATCTAAAACCTGTAATTATGGGAATGCTACTGGCAGGTGTTGTTGCTTTAGTCGGTTTAGGTTTTAAGTCACCAGCCTATGTTTTATATGGTTTGGTGACTGTGGCAGGAGCAGCAACGATTGGTACTTCAATTCTTCTTTATAGCTACGTTGCACAATATTATCCACTAAGTGTGCGTTCTACCGGAATTGGTTGTGCTTCTGGTGTAGGTCGAATTGGGGCTATTGTTGGACCTATCTTAACGGGCCTATTATTAGGGTTGGAATTACCACATAAAATGAATTTTGTGATGATCGCAATTCCTGCAATTTTAGCGCTTTTCGCCGTCATGGTTTTAAGACGATATGCAGCTGAAAAACAGCCTATTACACCAAAGCTTAACGCCGAGTTAGAGGGGAATTAATCCATATGGATACGGGTAGGAAACAAATTCCTACCTGTATCTAGATGTTTTATTGATTAACTAATTGGTTTAAATCAACCAGATTTGCCATTTGTTGATTACCACGGTCATTCGGATGTAGATGATCTCCTGAATCATAAATTGGATTTAATCGATCAGGATGTTTAGGGTCTTTTAAGCCTTGCTCAAGATCAAGTACACCGTCAAATGTATGGCTGGTTCTGATCCAGCGATTAATACGCTGGCGTAATTCATCTTTGTTAGGCTGATAATAGTTATCAAGAGGAGTATTTGGTAAAGCTCCCGAAAATGGTAATAAGGTTGCTCCAATCACTTGAATACCTTGGCGGTGTGCTTCATCTACAACACGTTTATAACCTTGAGTGAGTGCTTCAAAAGTCGGTATTTGTTGTTTAGGTGCAAATGCGGTACCGGGCCATGAAATATCATTAATACCCACCAGAACAATTAATGTTTTCACACCTGAATATTGAAATACTTCTTTTTTCAAACGATCTAAAGCATTGTCACCCATACCGTCTGTGAGTAGTCGATTTCCTGAAATTCCACTGTTAATGACCGCGACTTGATGTGGCGATAAGCGCTTAGCTAAAAAGTCGGTCCATCGAGTATTTGCGTCTAAAGTTGCAGTTGCTCCATCGGTAATTGAGTCTCCAATGACTGCAACAACATGGGCTTTACGCTTCGGTTTTACTTCTACAGCCGATAATAATAATCGTGCAGTTGTGGTTTTGGCACTGCTAGGCGTATTTAAGTTCGCAGTCTGGTTACCCGTAATGAGCCAACTGGTTTGTTTCGCATCCCAATGAAAAGTTTTAAATGTAGTGGGCTTTTCAATAAAGGTATTTACCATTAACTGCGCATGATCTGGAACAGGGAGCTGGATTGGATCACTAATCAATTGTTTGCCAGGTAAAATTTGTGCTTTAAGTTTCCCAGAGAAATAAACAGGATAAGCACTCTTAGCTTTTAGACTTTGTCCTTTGACTAGCCCCACAGTTGTTTTATCAATAGATAACGGTTGATCCCCATAATGATTGGTAAAAACGAGCCTAACTGCTTCACCACCTAAACTAATTTGACTAATTTGTTTAATAGTCTGATTCGATATTTGATCAGGAATATTGGTCGGGAAAACGAAATCTTTATTCCAGACTTTTTGTGGACTAGCTGCCCAAGTGGTAACCCACTGGCTCTTTTGTACTTCTGCTTGTGCAAAGCTCGTAAATAAAACAAGAGAGAATAGGGCGGGTTGATAAAGTTTCATCTCGTGAACTCTTTAAAATAAATTAAAGTTATCTTGAAACAAATTACTAGCTTGTTATAGCAACATAAGCGGAATAAGATTTGTGAATGAAATTCATAAATAGATTTTGTTATGTCATATTTTGATGTTAATCGGTCTGGTGAGTTGGCAATTTTTATTCGGGTAGTCGAGTTAGGAAGCTTTTCAGCAGTCGCAAGAGCTTGTGATATGACGCCGTCTGCTGTGAGTAAGTTAATTTCACGCTTAGAAAAAAGACTTGGCGTTAGACTGCTTAACCGTTCAACACGCCAGTTTCAACTCACCAGTGAAGGAAGTCAATTTTATGAGCAAGGTGTTCACATACTCAATAACTTAGATGAACTAGAACAATCTGTTACTTCAAATCACATGCCGCAAGGGCGAATTAGAATTCATACCAGTCTTTCATATTGGACATACTTTTTATTACCTTGTATTTCTCTATTTAACGAGTGCTATCCACAAATTGAATTAGAGGCTCATTTGAGTGATGAAGTCATTAATTTAGTTGAGCAAAGAATTGATATCGCAATTCGCACGGGACCTTTGAAAAGCTCAAATTTGGTTGCTCGCTCACTCGGACGCACTCAGAAACATTATGTATGTTCACCTACCTATATTGAAAAGAATGGTTATCCGCAACACCCAGAACAGTTATACGAACATCAGCTTTTAGACGTAAGTTACCAACGTCAAAATAAAACGTGGCTTTTTAAAAAAGACGATCAAGAAATCACACTTGCTCCCACTAAGGTTTTAAGGGTAAATCATGGAGAAGCCATCTTACAGTTAGCGCTTGCAGGTACTGGTATTGCACAGCTTAACCAATTCCAAGTCAAAAAAGCTTTAGAACAAAAACAGTTGGTTAAAATCCTTGAAGACTGGAATATCAAGGCTTCAGAAGAATTTCATGCTGTTTGGATAGGACATGATAAATATGTCCCTAAGCGCGTAAGGGCTTTTTTAGATTTCTTGGTAGAGCATGCAAAAGTTAGTTAATTGAGTCTTTTCTTGCGCTTAACTGACATTGGTGCATAGTTTCATTCATAGTTTCAACAAAGTGCATATTCGCATTAATATTTTGTAAGCTTACTTTGGGTAAGTTCTCTACAAACTGCGGCGAATAATGTTTTTCTAAAGAGTTATAAATACAGTTGCATTGTGAAAGTGCACGACCTGCCCAAACACAATGTGTATTAAATTCATTTTTACTGATAGACCTGCAACCTAATAAACTTATAGAACTTATTAATAGGGTGCAGATTAAAACAATACGATATAAAAAAAACATCATTATTGCTCTTCATTGGTTGTTGTTATCGTTAAGTCATGTTTATAGAAATTTTCTAGTCTTTATCGAGCGTTAAATATGGAAATATTTACTCTGAAAAGATAGGAAAGCAGAAACATAAAACTGTAGGATATTTTCTTGAAAATAGTTTCAGTTAAGTCGATAACGTGATGAAGAGTAGAAGAAAAAACACGATATAAAATAATAGTCATTAGAGACTCCTTGATGAAAGAAGTTGCGCCCAATCACTGCTATTAATTATGGTGGTGAAACGAAAGAGGGTTAGCAGACTGATACCTAAGAAACCAGCACACCCGAAGGTGTCCCACTCCCGTTCCTCCGTCAAAGGCACGAGGGGCTACACACCAAAAAACTTGTTTTTAGTGCGCTTAGGTAGACGGTCTGCTAAAACCGACTGACAAAATAGGTCAGCCGGAGCATCATAAGCTGAGCCTCAAAGCGGGTCAATTGCAAAAATAAAAGATTGGTTTATATAAACAAATATTAATATTTTTAAATTTTCATTATTAATAAAATAATGAGTTATTTAGAATTGAAAATATTGAATAATGGTTCAATAGAGGTTGAAAAATAATTTTTAATGTTTATATATCAAATATTTATTAATTGTTTATTTATATAGTGTTTGCAAGTAATGACTTATTTCAACATAAGTCAAAAAAGAGCGGGAAATTTTGATTTTATGAATATCATGTAATTAAATAAATAGCCGTTGCCAAATTTTAATTAAAATATCAATTGCAAGAAAAGTAATTTTTTAACATTTATATTATTTAGATTTTTACAAAAGCTTGCACAACCTACAAAACTTAAGAGAACCACAGCGGTAGGCCAACATAAGATAATGTTATTCATAAGCCTACATCTTAAGATTTATAAGGGTGACCTCAATGTTAAGAATTTTTTGTGCAGTAAGTATGGTAGTTGCAATCGCAATGGGTATGAGTGCATGCCAAGATCGAAATTCAACAGATGATGATGGAACACATGGCTCTAATGATCCAGCAACTACTCAACAAATGGATAAAAATTCGTAATTCTTTCGTTTAAGAAAACTCACTTTTATGTGAGTTTTCTTATCGTTATTTTCTATAAAATATGTAACATAATAAAAAAAGCAATTATATAAAAATATAAAATTAATCAATAAATTAGTGTGTTATAGCCTTTATATTAATTTGTTGTTATTGAATTGTTGCCTCAGTAAATTATAGTTTCAAAAAATTAATAAAATAAACACAATAAATTACTTATATTCATCCAAAATTCATTTTAGTGAAAACAATTTTTAAAGGTAAGGATATGCCCCAGTACTTAAAAATAGCTGAGAAAATCTATCAAAATGTTAAGGAAAAAAAAGGGTTTGTAGATGATCCTATGGAAGATCTTAACAATTTAATGATTGAGCTTAGACATGAGATTAAGGGGACAAAACTTAAACTTTTATACAATTATATTGATTTTGCTGAATTGCTGATTAAGCCTCTTCAGGAATCTAAAATTAAATTAGATTTAAGTATTATTCCGAAGAGTAAAAACACACAAGAATTTGTATTGTGGCTTGCAGGTTTTATTGAGCGTATTACCACAGGTGGCCAAGAAAAGTTACCGCCAATTCGCGATAAAGTTGCATTACCTGCATATGCTTATGAAGAAACATATCCTGCTAAAGAAACTCCCGTGAATAACGGGGAAGAAATTATTGAATATTTTAAGAAAAACCAGAACTGAAATTTTGTTTACGTACGGCTCAAGTCTATTGCTAGGCTTTTACGTTAAATAAATGGAAAAAATCAGGAACTTTAGTTAAGAAATAAGGTGGCGGTATGTTTGTATATTTTACTGATGGAACTTGTATTAATGATTCTGAAATTTATTGTGTGAAAGCCAAGCAAGAACAAAACAGATATGTAGTAGAAGTTACGATCAAGCCAACACATACTCTTTCTACAACGCCGGATGTACAATTTAAAAAAGAAATTTTTGATGATCCGAATCAAGCCAATCAATATCTTAGTAATAATTTTAATATGCCGCCGTTTTTCTAATATAAATCCTTCAAATAATAAAAAAGCTTATTTCCCAGGGCCAATAGGAAATAAGCTATATGCTTTGGACCAATTAAGGATGTTACATGTCATCCCATGCATCTTTAATGGCTTGTTTTGCATGTTCCCATTTTAATCGGGATTCAGCTTTGAGCTCTTCCCATTTTTGTTGCAAGCTACCTTCCATCTCTTCAAACTGAGTTCCTTCTTTAGATTCTGAACGGGCACGGTGACCTAGTTCATAAGCTGCAGAAAAATCACGATCATAATCCAGATCTGGCGTAGTTAATTGAGCTTCTTGATAATAAGGTCGAGTAAGATAACTTTCCCGCCAGCGAGAGTCAGAATAATTATGGTCGCCAGCTACAAGTTGAGCATGGTCTGTATTTTGATCTGTCATCAGTTTTTCCTCTTCTCTTATTTAATTTTATGCTTATGTTAAATTTAGGAAGGTGAGGGCACCTTCCTAAATAAAATGAATGACCGCATCAAATGACATTTAATTCAACAACGGATTAGCGTTGCTGATTATTGTTATTTGAGTTTTGTTGGCCTGAATCTTTTTGATTAGAGCCTTGTTGTTGGCGGCGGTTGTCATTTTGCTGTTGTTGCTGATTGTTTTGTTGCTGTTGATCGTTTTGCTGTTGGTTGCCTTGTTGCTGCTGGTTGTTACGGTTGTCGTTTTGCTGTTGTTGTTGCTGCTGATTATTGCGTTGATTGCTTTGATTATTAGTAGTGCTCATCTTTAATTACCTCATATCATTTATGATGTGTGTTTTATCTGAGAGCTTCAGATAGGTTCATTAAAACATGAAAATTTTTAATGTGTAGCGTTGGGGTGTTACCCTATATTTAAATGTAAATTTAAAAATTAAATAAAACCTTGATTTATATAAAATGTAATTTTAATGATTAAACATAATTAATATGAATATAGTTAAAATTACATTTGGGTACATAGAGGTTAAATAAAAACTATGATTATTTCTAAATGTGTATTTGTTATCTTTTATAAAAGAATTCTATTTTTTATTATCTGATATTATGCATTTAATATCTTGTGTAATGTAATAGAGTAATTGTATAAGTTTAAGACTAGGAGGTCCTTTAAATATACGTCTAAAATTATAAAAATTATCTTTATAATAAATAGAATAAAAAAAGGTGCCTACAGGTTTTTCTTGAGTTTCAGAGCCTCCTTTTTTTAATAACCCAGTACAAGCGATATAAAGGTCGGCATGTAAAAGTTCTTTACCTTTTTTGATCATTTCTACAGTGACTTGCATCGACTCAGGTGTATATTTTTCAATGAGTTCAGGTGAAATGTGAAGTGTATTTTCTTTTACACGTAAGTCGTAGCTAACTAAGCTTCCAATAAGAATGTCACCAGAATAGGGGCTTAAAGAAAAACGGTAAGCGAGATAACCCGCCGAAGCACTTTCAAAAAAAGCGATTTTAATTTTTTTCTGTGCTAGTAATTTGCAACATGAGTTAAACATTTGTTTTCTCCCTAAAACTGTTTTAATTTATTTATAAAATTATTTTTAATTTCTTTTTGTTAAGTTTTTAGCCTTTATAATTTTAAAAGTAACTCAAATGTAAATTTAGTTTGTTATTTATATATTTTTTATAAAAACAGATAGTTAAATTATTCTAAAGTTGAGAATGTAAGTTTGTGTTATTTTTTATGTCATTGAATTTTAATGATTTAAAAATATATGAGATTTCTTAATAACGTAATATAACAAAGATACGCTGGGATTATAGTTTGGTTAAAGTATGGTAATTTATATCTCACTAAAGGAGAATAGAAATGCCTGTTGTAGTGAAAAAAAGATTATTAGACCTATTACAAGATAATCAACAGAACTATTACGAATTATTCGTTTTTTTCCTTGATCCTGATATTTCTAGTTTTGAAAAAGAGAAGAAGGCAAGAGATTTCCTTGTTAAAGAAATTGATAAAATAAATGAAAATGAAATAGATTTCCCTGCAACTATAAATACGGTTAAAGAATGGTGTGTAAATGACAATAAACAAAATTGTGAGTTATTTCAGGCTTATTTAAATCGTAGACAAAGTGGGGGTGAGAGAGAATACTTCCAGAATGTCGGTCAGGCGTTTGAATTTTTAATTAAGGTCTCTCCAACTAAAAAGGTAGATGGTGCATGGTTATATAGTTCAGTTCACTACTGGAACGATCCGGTTTTTCATGACCTTATTATTACCTATCTAGAAGAGCTTGGACTCGGTGAGCCGAAAGCAAATCACGTCTGTATCTATGAAGACTTGCTGCGTAGTCTAGGACTCGATAGTTTTGATCTGCTTTTAGAGGATGAATACTATCATAATGCCGTGATTCAGCTGGCGCTTGGCTATGCTCCACCTGAGTTTATTCCCGAAATTGTCGGCTTCAATTTAGGTTATGAGCAACTGCCACTGCATTTACTCATTAGTAATTATGAGCTTGCAGAACTGGGTATTGATTCTAAATATTTTAATTTGCACATCACTATCGACAATATTGATAATGGACATGCAGATAAAGCAATTAAAGTTATAGAAAATATTTACGATAAATACAGAGATAAAGAAGCTTTCTTTAATAAATTAAAACGTGGTTTTGCTCTTAATAACCATGGTGTTTCTTCTTCAAAAATTATTAAAAATTTAAATCTTGAAGATTTAGTCCTTAAAATTTTAAAAAGAAAAGCGCTCGTGGGTCAGCTAATACATAACGAAACCAGACAGTTTGGATGTAAAACCATTAATCAATGGTTATCAAATCCAGAAGACGTTAAAGGCTTAGTTACACATCTCATTGATCACAAGTGGATTAAATTGAATACCGATCCTGAACAGAGCGTATTCTGGCGAATGATTAATGAAGAAAATGGAAAAATGTTTGGGGTATTTAACCCTGTAGAACGACAAATTATTCATGACTGGATTGCAGGTAGTGATCATTCTTCTAACTTCTTGGCTTATAGCAGGGAATTAAAGAATAGCCAGCGCATCCAAGATTATCTATTTAGCTATATTTCTGATGGCGAACTTGATGCGCTCCAAGAGCGTATACGTCATACACCTGATCTTGCCATAAAAATATGCAAGCTGACTCCGTTTTTGGCTCCAGATTCACACCATAAAAGCATTGGGCTTTGGAGCACACGTAAATATGTCGAGCTCCTTTTTCCATATTTAAGTTCCTTTAACAAAACTAACTCTTGAAGTTTTTAATTCACCCCACGTTTAACTTTAAAACATAGGTAATGAACATGACTGATAATGTTAAATCAACAAATAAAACAAGTGAAATGGCTGGTGCTGATGCTGCAAATAAAGCCAATACTACCCAAAAAACTGAACAATTAGACTCAGTCAGAGACGATGCAACCAATGAAGCCTTAACCACAAATCAAGGGGTTAAAATTGCTGATAACCAGAATAGTTTAAGAGCAGGTATTCGCGGTTCGACACTATTAGAAGATTTTATTTTACGAGAAAAGATTACTCATTTTGACCATGAACGTATTCCTGAGCGTATTGTACATGCGCGTGGCGTGGGTGCTCATGGTTACTTTCAGGCTTATGAAGGAAATGAGCGCTTAACAAAAGCTGGTTTTTTGACTGATCCAACCATTCAAACTCCAATTTTTGTACGCTTCTCAACAGTGCAGGGACCACGTGGTTCTGCTGACACCGTTCGTGATATTCGTGGTTTCGCCATTAAGTTCTATACCCAAGAGGGTAATTTCGATTTAGTGGGCAACAATGCGCCAGTGTTTTTTGTGCAAGATGGGATTAAGTTTCCAGACTTTGTTCATGCAGTAAAACCTGAACCAGATACAGAAATACCAACAGGAGCAACTGCACACGATACTTTCTGGGATTTTGTCTCTTTAGTACCTGAGTCAGCACACGCGGTGATTTGGGCTATGTCAGACCGTGCAATTCCACGTAATTTACGCTCAATCCAAGGGTTTGGGGTTCATACATTCCGTCTTATTAATGCCGAAGGAAAATCACATTTTGTGAAATTCCACTGGACCCCTAAACAAGGTTTAAGCGCTTTAGTTTGGGATGAAGCTCAAAAGCTTGCTGGTAAAGATCCGGATTTCCACCGTCGAGATCTTTATGAAGCGATTGAGAATGGGGTTTATCCTGAATGGGAACTCGGTGTACAAATTGTTGAAGAAGAAGACGAGATGAACTTTGACTTCGACTTATTGGACCCAACAAAAATTATTCCTGAAGAGCTGGTTCCAGTGACACCAATTGGCCGATTTGTTTTAAACAGAAATGTTGATAACTTCTTTGCAGAAACAGAGCAGGTGGCTTTCTGTCCAGGACATATTGTGCCGGGAATTGATTTTACAAATGACCCGCTTCTACAAGCACGTCTATTTTCATACACCGATACCCAGTTAAGCCGTTTAGGTGGACCAAACTTCCATCAAATTCCGATCAATAAACCTGTGTGTCCATTCCATAATAATCAACGTGATGGTATTCACCAGCATACGATTCATAAAGGGCAGGCTTCATATCAACCAAACTCAATTGATAATGATTGGCCAGCCGAAACCCCACCTGCTGCTTCAAACGGCGGTTTTGAAAGCTATCCTGAACAGATTAGCGGACATAAACTTCGTCAAAGAAGCGAGACTTTTTCTGATCATTTTTCACAACCGCGCCTTTACTACAAGAGTCTTGCCCCTCATGAGCAAAAGCATGTGGTCGATGCCTATACTTTTGAATTAAGTAAAGTGCAACGAAAACACATCCGTGAGCGTCAAGTTCAACAAATTTTGGCAAATATTGATCTCGACTTAGCACGACAAGTAGGGGCTAATTTAGGAATTGAAGTGCCTGATTTAACGCTAGATTATAAAAAAACCGCAGTTGAAAAATCGGCTAAATTATCTTTCTTAGCTTTCCCGCCCCAAGATATTCAAGGTCGAAAAGTTGCAGTACTCATCCATAATTTAGTGAAATCTGATTCATTAGAAGCTATGAAAAACTGGGCAATTAAAGAAGGGGTGACTCTTCATTTATTAGCGCCAAGCTTAGCTCCTGTAAAAGATCATCAAGACAATATTATTATGGCTGATGGCATGCAAATGGCTGAACCGTCAATTGCGTATGATGCAGTGATTATTCCTGATGGCGATAACTTAAACGCTGTCATGCAAGACGGAGTGACTCGCCATTATCTATTAGAAACCTATAAGCATTTAAAACCAATTGCATTTTTAGGTAATAAATCTGATTTACTTGAACCGCTAGGTTTAGTTCCCGATGAAGGCACTCTAGTTGGAGATGAATTCCAGCCGATTGCTGAAAAGTTCAAAAACCTGATTATGGCTCATCGTGTTTGGTCACGAGAACCAATAGCTGCCCACATACCAGCTTAAAAAACAAAAAGCCCTGAAAGTTTTAACTTTCAGGGCTTTTTTATATTTTAGGAATTAACCATTTACGATTTGACCACCATTTACATGAATGACCTGACCTGTAATATAACTTGCATCATCAGAGGCAAGAAAAAGATAGGCGGGAGCAACTTCACTTGGTTGTCCCATTCTTCCCATTGGGGTGTCTTTACCAAACTCTTTAACGGTTTCTGCATCGAAACTGCTTGGAATTAATGGTGTCCAGATGGGTCCTGGTGCAACACCATTTACCCGAATTCCTTTTTTCTGTTTCATTAAATTGTTCGATAAGCTACGCGTAAAAGTCGTAATCGCACCTTTGGTACTTGCATAATCAATGAGCTCATCATGGCCTTGATAGCTGGTAATACTGGTGGTGTTAATAATACTGTCACCTTCTTCCATATAAGGAATGGCTTCTTTAGTAAGATAAAACATTGGGAAAATATTAGTTTTAAATGTCTTTTCTAATTGCTCATTACTAATACTTTCAATTTCTTTTTGTTGATATTGCACACCAGCGTTATTCACTAAAATATTAATTTTGCCGTAATGTTGTAGAACTTTATCAATATCGAGTTTTGCCACATCTGGGTCAGAAATATCACCTTTTAATAAAAGGCAATGTTGTCCTTCTCTTTCCACAAGCTGTTTAGTGATTTCGGCATCTTGATCTTCTTCGAGATAAAGTATCGCAATATCAGCGCCCTCACGAGCAAACAATACTGCGACAGAACGACCTATACCGCTATCGCCACCACTAATAACGGCAACTTTATCTTTTAGCTTATCGCTACCTTTATGGGTACTTTTTATTATCTCAGGTTCAGGATGCATTTTTTCCTGATCACCTGGTTGATGAGATTGAACTTGTGCGGGGGCAGATGTTGGATACTGGTTGGTTGAGTTTTCCATTTTTAAATACCTCGGTTGTAATATCTAATTTTCATATAGTGAGCTGTTACCGCGTAAATGTGAGTAAAATGAATTTTTTAATAAGTTGTCTTTGTTATTTTATTTATAAGGATGTAAAAAAATATTTTTATATTTAAGGATTAAATAATATCGATTACCTTGATTTTGTTTTTATCAATCATACTTTCAATAATAGATCTATTTCCTGTATCCTCTAACCAGTTTTCTATCGGTATATTATTAGATAAATCTAATATTTTTTTAATAATTTCTTTTGCTCCATCTATATTTTCTGAATTTTTATTATTTTTAATAGCTATATTATCTAGCAACAGTTTTATATCTTCATGTTCTATATTTTTTGATTTAATAATATATAAGTCTCTTTGGAAGGGATGACTTGCATGAGGTGGGTCTAATCTATAGCTCCATTCTTTGTCATAGTCCTGCCATGAGTTTTTGGACTTAATATGTCCTAGTAAAATTTCAGGGATAGAAATATGGATATATTGTAGAGCTGACTGTTGATTTTTTAATTGCATAGTTAAGTTACTCAAACCATCTTATTAAAAATAGTTTTAAATATTCATATTAATCTCTCAAGTAAATTAATTCTGAAAATGTAATGATATATGTTATTGTTTTTTAATTAAAATAATTGTTTGCTTGTTATTTTCTCAATAGATCTGATGTTGTGTTAGTTTACTGTTTTGTACATTTTGAAATTTTTTGTTATCAGTTAAAATATTTTAACTGTGTTTGTAAAAATATATTGTAGTGTGCCCTTAGGTAATAATGAGTATATCCAATATTTAAAGAGTAAAATTATTAATAATTAAAATTTTTAAAATATTTTAAAAATAATATGTTTATAAGAAATTTCATTTTTTGATTGATATACATTTAAAAGGATTGATACATCACTTGGGTGGGAAAATATTATAGATATTCTATTGTTATTAAATCCGTTAACTAAAAGCGGTAGTGACTATAATTAAATATAGGAAGATATAACTATGGCTAATACTAGATATGAAGATGATGATAACAATAGAACAGGTACTTCAAATCGTGGATTTGCAAGTATGGATCCTGAAAGAGTACGAGAAATAGCCAGCAAAGGTGGGCGAGCTGCTCACGCGAGTGGTAATGCACATGAGTTTACCTCTGAAGAAGCTCGTGAAGCTGGCCGAGCAGCCCATGCAAGTGGTAACGCTCATGAATTTACGTCTGAAGAAGCGCGTGAAGCGGGTGCATTAAGCCATAAAAATGATGGCCGTAATGGTCGTGGCCGCGGTCGTGATGATGACGACGATGATGACGATCGCGGTAGCCGCTCAGGTGGTCGAGGCCGAAGCCGTTACGACGACGATGATGATGACGATGATCGCGGTGGTCGTTCAAGCGGACGAGGCCGTGGCCGCAGCCGTGATGACGATGATGATGACGATCGCGGTGGCCGTTCAGGTGGACGAGGTCGTGGTCGCAGCCGCGATGACGATGATGATGACGATGATCGTGGTGGCCGTTCAGGCGGACGAGGCCGTGGTAGCAGCCGTGATGATGATGACGATGACGATCGGGGTGGCCGCTCAGGTGGTCGAGGCCGAGGTCGTAGCCGTGATGATGACGACGATGATGATCGCGGAGGCCGCTCAGGCGGACGAGGTCGTGGCCGCAGCCGTGATGACGATGATGATGACGATCGCGGAGGCCGCTCAGGTGGAAGAGGCCGAGGTCGCAGCCGTGATGACGATGATGATGACGATCGCGGTGGTCGCTCAGGCGGACGAGGTCGTGGTCGCAGCCGTGATGACGACGATGATGACGATCGTGGCCGTTCAGGCGGACGAGGCCGTGGCCGCAGCCGTGATGACGACGATGATGATGATCGCGGTGGCCGCTCAGGTGGTCGAGGCCGAGGTCGCAGCCGTGATGACGATGATGATGACGATCGCGGTGGTCGCTCAGGTGGTCGAGGCCGTGGCCGCAGCCGTGATGACGACGATGATGATGATCGCGGTGGCCGC
>NZ_AMJN01000037.1:0-66326 GCF_000302435.1 Acinetobacter sp. TG2027
GATCTGATCGAGCACATCCAGATACACAGAATTCACTTTAGATTTAGCGGCTTCCTCTGCATAACTTGCCATTTTTACTTGGGAAGAAACTGATCCACCTTGATAAAACTGACTGGTGGCTTCAAGCATGATGGAACTATATAAACCATCGTCTTCATTATTGTTTGGGTTTTTTCCATTAATAGCCTGACTCAAAGAGCCTTTCACTGCCAAAGTTGGATAACGTGTTAAACGGGTCTGTTCCTTTTGAGCTTTAGCCACTTCAATGCCTGCTTGTGCAGCGATCATTTTTGGAATGGTATTAAACTCAGGTTCACTATAAAGACCAGACTGTTTCACTAAATCGTCAGGAATGATCCATGATTTATTAAAAACATCTACGCCTACCAGAGTTCTTAAATGTTGTTGGTACTGACGTAGTAAAGATTGCTGTGCAATAAGTGTTGACTGCGCAGATTCTAAATAAGTTTGTGCCTGAACTGGATCAGCTTGGCTACTAATACCAGCATTTGCACGTAAATTAGCGATTTCCTGAATTCGCTGAATACCCGCAATTTGCTGCTCGGCAATTTTATTTAATTGGAGATAGCGCTGAATATTGATAATCGACTGAGCCACATCAAGTGCAATATCGTCAATACTGACCAACACATTCGCCTGCTCGACTTGGAGTTTAGCCTTCTCAACCGATACACCTGATTTGACTTTACCAAAATCAAAAAGCATTTGAGTTGCAGATAATGTGAGTAACTGCCTTCCCCGCTCACCACTACTCAAGTCACCTGTGGTAATACCACCTGAAATTTGAGGATAATAACCTGCCCTCGCAACATCAATACCAGCATTTTGGCCAGCTAAAGTTGAAATGGCTTGAGAAATATTAGGATTTCGTTGAACTGCATATTGAACAGCATCAACTAAACTGACTTGATTATTCCACATCGCAGTAGAAGTCGGTAAATAATTCCCATCATTTCCAAACCGTTGAAATTGGTTCTGATCAAAGCCTAAATTACTTAATTTTTGGAAGTCGATAGATCGATAGCTTTCATCCGGCGTGGGTTTAAAGAGCTGAGAAACCTTCTTTGTTAAGTTTTTTCCCGAGTTAGCAGACGCGGTCTCTGCTTTTGTGAGTGATATTGATAAACTTGAAGCAATACAAAAATATAAAAAAAACTTCGTACCTGATTTGATTATAAGTTGTAAATCATTGGGGGGAAGAGGCAATTTACTCATTAGAAGATCTAATCTCTTAAAATATTTTAAAACAATCCAAAACTTATTTAAAAATTATTAATCCCCACACCTTAAACAAATAATTTTCAGAATAATTTTCTTTTAAAAAAAATAAAGTGAAAAATGATTATTTTTTAAAAACATTAACTAAACAATTAATTTTTTTAAAATTTAAATTATAAAAATAGGTTTTAAACACATACATTTAAAACCTATCAAAGCTATACAATCCAGCAATTAGAGTAAAATTTTTAAATAAAAAAAACCTACCCCTTGGGGAAGTGGTAGGCTATAAACTCTAAAAAATCATATTATTAAAGATATATCATTTATTTAAAAGCAGCAATAATGATTAATTTAAATAAAATTAAAACATATGGTTAAAAACATATAAAATTAATAAACCGCATTATTACAATTAAGATTTATTAATTAAAATTTTACTTTATATAAATATTTTAGTTTTTATATCAATGTATTTCCCCAAAACCTCTCCAACACCACATCCCGTTCATTCAAACTGTTAAAGCTTAAAACTTGTAACATCAAGCCATCAATTAAGTTTAAAACCATGTTGGCATCGGGTTTGAGTTTGTTGGTTTCTAAACTAAAGACCAAATCAAAAATTTCTTTTAGTAGCCATTTTCGATATTCAACTGCCATGCGGTAAGCCCGTGGATAAAGCAGTTTTAATTCAAAAATAGCTTTAAACAAAAGATGGTAAAGGCTATTTACATCGACATGTAAACGAACAATTTCTTTAAGTTTATCGGCTGCGGTTGGGTAGCGATGTGAGTAGACAATTGCCAGAACTTCTTCTTTAAGTCGGCTTTTTTGAAAGATTAGGCACATTTCAACAAGCCGTTCTTTTGAGTGAAAGTAGTTATAAAACGTGGCTTTTTGAATTTTGGATTTTTTGATAATCAGGTCTACGCCTGCATTATGGAATCCATGCGTGGTAAAGAGTTGGATGGCAGTTTGAACAACCTGTAATTTTTTGGAAGATCTTTCTAAAGTTGGCATCGTTTTACCGTTATAAATTCTTGTTGTTTCTAAATGAGATAAAAAGCCTGTGCCCTTTCTGGGAGAAAAAAAGGCACAGCAAAGCCGTAAGACGGTGCTTGGCACATCTCAAGTTTTATTGTTGATATAAGTTTTTAGTCGTGACGAGCTAAAGCTTTAAAACGTATTTTCAATTAAACAGTTTTAAAGATGAGCTAAACGATATCGGAATAAAAGGCTTGGCAATGGTTGCCAATAAAATAGAAATGTTGCGCATGAGCGACTCCTTAGGTAAAAGAAGTCCTACCGCATTACTGTCAAATAATGGTGGCAGAACGAAAGAGGGTTGACAGACTGAACCTAAGAATCAGCACACCCGAGGGTGTCCCCCTTCCGTCCTACCGCAACAAAAAAAGGGGGACGAACGAGTCTACATTAAAAAAACAAGTTTTTTCAATGTACTTAGGTTCTGGCCTGTCAAAGCCAGCTGGCAATGTAGGCCAGCACGCAAAGCATAATCTGAGTGTTTAGAGGTGTCAATGTAGCGTTTATGACAAGTTATTAAATTTCTTATTGTTTTTCATTAGATTAACTTAATTATTATTTTATATATTATATCCAATTGTATTTATTTATTTTTTAAAAAGAGTCAGATACGGTAAGCTAAACCACTTGAATTTTACTTTTTGATTTGGAATATTTTTTAGAACTTTACGAGAACATAAATGAGAAGACTATTTTCAAAGTCCATTTTAATATTAACCACTGGGTGTTTATTGAATGGTTGTAGCCAAGGCCCTCTTCCATTAGAGGTTACACTACATCAAGAGTATGTATGTGCCTTTACCAATAACCCTAAAAAAACGAACTATCCATTTGATAAAAAATTTATTATTTTTGTGGCGAAAGCTGACTATACAAACGGCTACAAAAGCACTTATGAGAAAGAATATTCAAATTTTCCTTTGCCAATAGAAGAGAAAGATTGTGTAAAAATTCCTCTAAAGGCGTTTGAAAAGAATGTAGCTTATGACATTACTTTGGATATATACAAAACTTTCGATACACGTATTTGTGTAGTAGAACATAACAATAAGCTAGAAATCCGAGAGCCTGAACCCGGTAAAACAACTTGTAAATAGGATTGTTCCTAGGCCCTCATTTCGCTATTGCAGAAACAACTAAACGCGTGGGTTTAGACAATCTCGGTCTGCCCCACTTGGTGATAAGCACGGTTAAAATAAACCAAACTTTGGTCATGTTGGCTTTGTTTAATCGCCACAATCGGACATATAAAAATCGTATGTGTGCCGACTTGTTGAATTTGCTCAATCTCACAATCGAAACTTACCAAAGCATCGTCTAATACAGGTGAACCCGTTTCTAACTCAATCCATGCGCCATGTTTAAAGCGCTCTTCTGGTGTGAGCTTAGATGAAAATACTTTTGAAATATGTTCGTGGTGTGCGCCTAAAACGTTCACCGTTAAAATTTTATTATCTAGGAAATGTGCATGCGAACTCGCAGATTGGTTCATACACACCAATAATGTCGGTGGTGTGTCAGTCACACTACAAACAGCAGAGGCAGTAAATCCAAAACGGCCAGACATGCCTGCCGTGGTCACAACACTAACTGCACTTGTGAGTAAAGACATTGCATTTCTAAAGTCTGTTGCTTGAACCATGACATTATTCCTAAATTGAACCGTACCTTGTCCTGTGTGTTTGCTATACCGCCCAACTCCATCAGGAAGGTACTATCGACATGCGATCAGATTAGAGCGACATGTAGTAAGTAAAATGAGGGTTACTTGTTTGATTATCAACTGCCATCAAAAAGTAACCCTTTATACCACTTATTAGTAAATATTAAGCAGTAAGATCATAACCAGTCAGTTCTCGGCGAACGATTTCTGCACCTGCACTTAAAGCATTTAACTTGCCACGTGCCACTTCACGAGAAAGAGGCGCCATGCCGCAGTTTGTGCAAGGGTAAAGCTTGTCAGAGTCTACAAACTGAAGTGCCTTACGTAGTGTATTGGCTACTTCTTCTGGTGTTTCGATCTGGTTAGATGCAACATCAATTGCGCCGACCATCACTTTTTTACCACGAATGAGTTCTAGTAAATCGATAGGCACATGTGAGTTGTGACATTCTAACGAGATGATATCAATGTTAGATGTTTGAAGTTTCGGGAAAGCTTCTTCGTACTGGCGCCATTCAGAACCGAGTGTCTTTTTCCAGTCAGTGTTGGCTTTAATGCCGTAACCATAGCAAATGTGCACCGCAGTTTCACATTTTAGACCTTCAATTGCACGCTCTAAAGTCGCGATGCCCCAGTCATTTACTTCGTCAAAGAATACGTTAAATGCAGGTTCGTCAAACTGAATAATGTCTACACCAGCAGCTTCGAGCTCACGCGCTTCTTGGTTCAAGATTTTTGCAAATTCCCAAGCAAGTTTTTCACGACTCTTGTAGTGACCATCGTAAAGCGTATCAATCATAGTCATTGGGCCAGGTAATGCCCATTTAATTGGCTGATTGGTTTGCTGACGTAAAAACTTAGCATCTTCAACAAACACAGGCTTTTGACGAGACACCGCACCAACTACAGACGGTACGCTTGCATCGTAACGGTCACGAATACGTACAGTTTCGCGCTTCTCAAAATCTACCCCATTTAAGTGTTCAATAAACGTGGTCACAAAGTGTTGGCGGGTTTGTTCGCCATCGCTCACAATGTCGATGCCTGCAAGTTGTTGTTCGTGCAATGCCAAACGTAACGCGTCTTTTTTACCTTCAACTAAGCCTTCGTTTTCGAGTTTCCAAGGTGACCAAAGCTTTTCAGGTTCTGCAAGCCAAGACGGTTTAGGTAAGCTGCCAGCAGTTGAAGTTGGTAATAATTTTTTCATGATCAATGACCCGTATGTTGATTAATTAGGAGCGTAATTAGCAGACCACTGCTCAAGAATCGCTTGGTATGGTTTGATAAATTGCTCTTCAACAAACTTCCCCTGCTCAATAGCCAGACGGCTACGTTCTTCGCGGTCATACACAATTCGAGTAAGTGAATAATCTTCGTGTTTCAAGCTTGGTTGATAAGATTTTCCAGCCACTGAATTAGCGTTGTAAATTTCAGGACGGTAAATCTTTTGGAATGTTTCCATCGTACTAATGGTACTAATCAACTCAAGGTTGGTGTAATCACTCAACAAATCGCCTGTAAAATAGAACGCTAATGGCGCAACGCTATTTGGCGGCATGAAGTAGCGAACTTTTAAGCCCATTTTTTGGAAATATTCATCGGTTAATGAATAGTCTTCTTGCTTGTATTCAACACCTAAAACAGGATGTTCGTTTTCAGTACGGTGGTACTCTTTAGTCGTCGAAACGCTTAAGCAAATCACAGGCGCCTTTTTAAAGTTGGCTTTATAAGTTTCAGAGTTAATAAAGCTCTTAAACAAGTTACCGTGCAATTCACCAAACTTTTCTGGCGTGCTAAAAGTCGACTTGTTTTTGTTGTGATCTAACAACAGCACACTAAAGTCATAGTCACGTACATAAGACGAGAAGTTGTTGCCTACAATACCTTCGATGCGTTCATTGGTTTTCTTATCAACAATATTGGTTTTCAATATTTCGATGAGAGGAAGCCCGCTAGTACGGTTTTCGGCATCAATATTCATTTCAACTGAAATGATTTCAAGTTCAACGCCATAGCGGTCACCTTTAGGGTTGTCCCAATGAGCTAAGGCATTGAAACGATTGTCGATCATCTGCAATGTATTGCGCAAATTCTCTTCGCGGCTCATCCCTCTTGCCAAGTTAGCAAAGTTGGTTGTAATACGTGTATTGTCTGCTGGACGATAGTTCTCATCGAAACAAATACTCTTAATCGTAAATGTAAATTCTTTACTCATTGTGATCAGTACCCTAATTTCTGAGATAAAACCTAAATAAAAACTTTTTGCTCTTTTTAAACTTTCCAGACTTGTCAGTTTTGTGCCTTATGGTCTTATCAAAGTGAATTACTGGAGCGCTTCAGAGCATGAATAGATTTATACCGCAATCAGAACATGAATAAAAATGATTTAGTCTCATTACAAACTGAGTGAAATTCATGTTTAGAGTTTAATAAATAAGTATGAAGTTAAATATTTTTCATCTTAGGAAATTTTAGACAGCAGAAATTCAATATACAGCGCTCACACGGCACCTTAATTATTTTAAATATTCATTATTTTTTCAAATACTTATAAACAATTAATTAAGTTAAAAAGAATCAACCTAAAGTAATGTGTGCTGACTCTCATTCATCTCTGCTTTTAGCCATTCTAAAAATATGGTTTTACGTGAATCTTCCTCAAAAGCGCTATGAGAAAGTAAAAAATAGGCTGAATTATCTTGCACAACAGGTGAAATTCTTTTCAGTAAGTTCCATTCAAGCTCTTTTTCAATCATGTAAATTGAGATCACAGTTGCGCCAAGTCCTGCCAAACAACCTTCTAAACATAGATAAAAATGTTCGAGTTCAACTTTGGTGTAGCCTTTCAAATTTTGCTTTAACTCAGCAATGCGACTCATGCTTTTGAAAAAATTCGGTCTAGAGGTCGAAATGAGTAAGTCGTTTGTTTCCGATGGCTTGATTGCTTGAACTAGAGCGATATATTCATCAGCAATCTTTTCGCTATAAATATGCTCTCCCCAATCAAAGTCATTTCTGCGAATTGCGATATCAATATTATCTTTTTCAAAATCGACCACGCCACCTGCGGTAAGTAACACAACCTCAAAATCATGACCGAGCTTTTTAAATTTTGATAACCGAGGAATGAGCCATTTCATGGAAAGCGTCGGTTCACACGACAAGACCAGTTGCTTGTTGTGAGTTTTAGGCTGGCTGAGTTCTATTAAACATTCATCGAGTTGACCAAAAACTTGATGGCAACAACTCAATAAAATTTCGCCCTGCTCGGTCATCACAAGTGTTTTATTTTTACGATCGAATAAAGTCGTATTTAAAGCTTCTTCCAAATTATAAATCTGTTTACTGACCGCACTTTGCGTCACAAATAATTTCTTTGCAGCTAAAGTCACACTGCCATACTTCGCCACAAAATAGAAAAATTTTAGTGAATTCAGCGATATTCTTTCAATCATTCCAAAAACTCATAAATGTGTAGTCGTTTTTATCGATTTTTATTTTTAGATTTCTGTTCAAAATAAAAATCATCTTTATTAAACCCCATTTTAGATGATGAAAAACATATTGGATATCGATATCTATCTTCCCAAATGTAAAGCCCCTATCTTTCTCACGAAAAGAATAACAGCTTTAAGCAAAACAGCTCTCCTCTCAAATACATTCCAAAAAGTACAGATTAATCCCCTTGTTTTCAGTGAAGGGGCAAAATAATGGCAGAGTTCATTGCGGTTATTCTAATCACGATTTTGGCGGTGGTTAGCCCCGGCGCTGACTTCGCGATCGTTACGAAAAATAGTTACTTATACGGCAGAAAAATAGGTGTGTTCACTTCACTCGGCATATCGCTTGGCGTGTTGGTGCATGTGACCTATACGCTAGTCGCCGTTGCGTTTGTGATGACTTATACGCCACAAATTTTGAATATTGTTAAGTATATTGGCGCGCTTTATTTGATTTATATTGGCTATAAAACTTTTACTCAAAAACCAGTTTTAGACACTGCTGCTTTAAATTCTATAGGTACTTTGCAAGCCATAAAATACGGCTTTTTTACCAACGCCCTGAACCCTAAAACCACGCTATTTGTGATTAGCACCTATACGCAAATTGTGAGTTTAACTACACCTAAAACTATTCTTTTGGCTTATGGCTTTTTTATGTCTTTTGCCCATTTTGTATGGTTTTCACTGGTTGCTGTACTATTTTCATCCATGCTACTGAGACAGAAAATGTTAGCTAAGCAAGTACAGATTAATAAGGTGATTGGCTCTATTTTATGTGTATTAGGCGTGATTTTGCTTTTTACTAAGTTTCAGTAGAGCCGTTTAATTTTTTAATAATCTTTAGGGTGAATTTATAATTAATGGACTGAGTGCTTTGTACAGAACTCAGTCCATTTGAGCGAGATAAAAAGCTATATTTTAACTTTTTGACTCTGATAAATCATTTACGTTCCAACGATTTGCTCTTTTAAAAGTTCCGACATCGTTAAACCGTACTCCCATATCACGCATGACTTTATGGGCAACTGGTGCAGTCATTTGGCGAATGTAGAATGGTTCTTTCACCACAAAATGGTGGATGGCATGTGTTGAACCAAAGTTAAAGCAAAACAATTGGAACGGCATCATCCACCACGGCGTTAATACTTGAGTTTGTTGAATGACATTACCCAATTCGACATCACCGTAGTAATGCATATTACTAGTCACAAAGTGCAAGCAGAAGGTACGCAGCACATTCGGTGCGACCCAAACAACAGTCAAAATATTAACCACATGCATAATATTTAAAGTGGTAGCTGACCAAGCAATCGGTGCATTCGCCCAACCTGCAACAACATCAACTACATGAAAACCTAAAAAGATATACCACAGCGACCAGTGAATAATTCCTAACGGGAAATAAGCCATAAATGCACGTTTAAAAATGACTTTTTTAACCGTCCAATTGCTTGCAGAGATAATACGGAACAAGACCGCCAAGCCGTTATCACCAATCGCGATGAGTCGGCGTATGCTCCATTGCTCTCCATTGGTTAAAGCTCTTTCTTCTAAATCAACTTCGGTGCCCGAGTTTTTATGATGGTTAAAATGCAGCTCACGACGTTTCCACGGGTTAATGGTACTTGGTCGAGCTAACCAGACTAAGCTCATCATTAAATGATGTGCCCATGGTTTCTTTCTAAAATACATCCAGTGAATCAGGTCATGCTCTAACTCATGGGTGAGCGATGCAAAAAAAGCAATAATTGGAATTGCAAACCAAGCTGAAAGTTGATGATTTATATAGAGCACGGCAGTCGCTATCATGCCGACCAAAGATATAAATAGAATCATCGCCCCAATGGCATTTTGATGGTTCAAAATAGGATGGCGTTTGCGTAAAGCCACACCTTCTGCTGTTACTACTTTTTTAATATGTTCCGTTTTTTCGCTATCGGTCATTCCGGCAGGATTTTTATAAATATAAGTCATCCGTTATTCCTCAGTTTTTCATGCCCCTACTTTATTTAGATCACCCTAAGTGTGCTTAGCTCGAAACGCCAATCTATTGGCTATGGATGCCAAAATAAAAAGATTCAAAACAAACAAAAGATTTTTTAGTTTTGAATCTTTTATACTGTTCACAGGAATATGAATCACAAGTTATAGGACATAACATGCCACAGACAGCAACGGCACTGGCTAGCTGGGTGAAAGCGATTCAAAAAGCGCTCGAAAAAGCCGGTGTTGATAGTCAACCTTTATTAGAACAAGCAGGTTTAGATATTCAGGCTCTGAGTAATCCTGATGCACGATATTCATTAAAACAAACAGCAAATTTATGGAAATTAGCAGTTCAGAAAACTCAAGATTCATGTTTTGGCCTTAAAGTTGCCAGCCAAGTCAATCAAAATACTTTTCATGTGTTAGGACATTCACTGATTACCAGCACCACCCTAAAAGAGATGTTTCTAAGAATTATTCGTTATTTTCGTGTGGTTACAGATATTCCAGAACTAGAGTTTTATGGGCAAGGAAGTAACCATTATTTCGTTATTCATGTTCCCGACGAAGTTCAACCCGAATCAATAGATGCATTTATTTCGGTATTTATTCGCTCGAGTCGTGCTTTACAAGGATCTGTTTTTTCGCCCTTACGGATTGAACTAAGACGTTCAGAGCCAGAAGATCTAGAAACATTCCAGAGTATTTTAAAAGCTCCGATCGTTTTTAATGCACCCAAAGATATGATTGTGTTTGATACGGCAACCATAGAACAACCACTAGAAGGTGCAAATCCGACTCTCACCCAAGAATATGATGAAATTATTAATCGTTATCTGGCACGGCTCGATAAAGAAAATATATTGGCACGAGTGAAAGTAAAATTAATCGAAAAATTATCTACAGGTGATTTTCAACAACAAGACGTTGCAAAAAGTCTGGGCTTAAGCATACGGAGTCTGCAACGCAAACTTTCTGCCGAAAACACCTCTTATAGTGAGTTACTTGATCAGACTCGGCATGAACTCGCCTTATCGTATATTAAAAACTCAAACCATAATATTACTGAGATTGCTTATATTCTTGGCTTTACCGATGTAAGTAGTTTTACCCGTGCGTTTCGCCGCTGGACCGATTTATCGCCCATCCATTATCGAGAAAAATATCTGGCTTGCTCTTAACTTTTAAAAACTTAGATAAAAAAGATGCATGTAAGTGCATCTTTTTTTTATGAGTAACTTATTTTTTAGTAAGTAGTTCTAGCATCGAAACTGTAGTGACTTTGGCTCCTACTGGTAAAGCTTTTAAGTCAACAATGTAGTTTGGACTATGTGGAATATAAGGCACAGGTTTGCCTTGCTTGACTGCATTTGCAAACACAACTGGGTCTGCCACACCAATGAACATAAAGTTAAAAGGAATGTCTTTTTGTTCGCCTAACAAATGATGAACATCTTCTGACCCCATAACCGCAGGATATTCAGTTAGAACATGTTTATCGCCTAATAATGCTTTTAAAGGCCCATTTAAACGTGCCGAAAATTCTTTATTGTTAATTACGGGTGTGCTTGAACCTTTAAAAGTAAAGGTAGGTAATTGATCTTTACCCATCCCCTGCATTTGAGCCGCACCTTCACTCATAGACTTAATGTTATTTAACATGGTTTCACGCACTTTAGGATCAAACCAGCGCAAGTTCATTTTGACCAAGGCCGTAGAAGGAATCACGTTATTCGAATTTCCAGCCTGAATTGAGCCAATTGATAACACTGCCGCTTGCTGCGGGTCAACTGCGTTACCCATAATGGTTTGATATTGATTTACTGCATTGGCCGCCATGCTAATCGGGTTTTTGGTGAGCATTGGTAGTGAACCATGCCCACCCACACCTTTAAATAAAACATCAAGCTGATCGGTTCCCGCCATACGTGGTCCCGGTGCATTGATGACTACGCCTACAGGGGCAGGCGTGGTATGCACTGCAAAGAAATAATCAGGTTTTGGCAAGTTATATTTTGTCCATAAGCCATCGGTCACCATAGCTTTTGCACCTGTGATCGGCTCTTCGGCAGGTTGCGCGACTAAAATAATAGTTCCGCTCCATTCCTTTTTTAAAGCGACTAATGTTTTTGCCATGCTGAGCATCCATGTCACATGTGCATCATGACCGCACATATGTGCTACAGGTGTTTCAGTTCCATCATCAAGTTTTACACGCACTTTACTCGCGTATGGTAAACCAGTCGCTTCTTCAACAGTGTTGGCATCCATATCGGCACGGTACATGACTGTTGGCCCTTCACCATTTTTTAAAATGCCGACCACGCCTGTTTTGGCTATTCCCGTTTTAACGTCAAAACCCAGTGACTTAAGTTCTTTGGCAACAATTGCTGAAGTACGCGTTTCCATAAACCCAAGTTCAGGGTGTTCATGAATGTCTTTATAGACCTTATTTAACCACTCTGTTTGCCCATCAATAATGGTTAACGCTTTTTGCGAAACCGCCGGCAAAGTTGTTGGACTTGCTTCTGCATGAAGGAGAGTTCCATAACCTCCAATGAAAGTCGATAATCCTAAAAATAGGCTGTTTTTAATGATTTTATTCATGTAATTAAAACCTTATAAATGACTGATTTAATTTTAAAATTTATATCCTATTTTTAAGCCATAGCTGACTGAGTGGTTATCCTTAAACTCACCTACATAATAGTCACTACCCGCCTGTGCGCCAAGTTGAGCTTTTGCATCACCTAACCAGTAATACTTCACGCCACCAGAAATAAAGTATTGCGATGTCGGGCTATATTGAGCACCCACGCCCAAGTTGTAATATCCCTTGCTTGGGCCACCCGTTGACACTTTATCACCTGCTCCCGAGTCCCATCCAACCGACACAGAACCTAACCATTTAGGTGAAAAGCGTTGTCCAACCCCTAAATTTAAAGACCATTGGTCATCATAATAACGAACCAAATTAAAACCTTCCGGACGGCTTGGCGTTGATAGTACGCCAACAACTTTTGAGATCTCACCAAAGCGATAAGGCTGTAGAGCAAGATCACTCCAATTTACCCAGCGTAAACTACCAAACAGTAACGTTCCCTGACGAAGTCCTGTCTGGAACTCCAAATTCACTGAATCAGGAGATTTAAATTTTGTTGTACCTGTATCTTCTTGTTCAGGCAAATTGGCAATAATCTGGTTTAAGTAAGCTTTCTTTTGTGAAGTCATCTGACCAATAGAAATCATGTAGTCTAGATGCTGATTAACTAAATCACGACCTTGTTGAGTGCTTAACATCTCAATGAGTGGGGCATTTTCAGTCGCGTTTAGTTTGTGAGTAATGGCTGAACGGTAGGTTAATGAGACTTTCACAGCTTTTTCCGGAATCTGGTAGGCCAGCCCTGCTAACCATCCCAAGTCACCTACAGTTTTGGTGTGAAAGTCATAGCCGTTGTAAAGACTAAATACATTTCCCCTTAATTCAACCTGACTTTTAAAGGTTTGATAGACTGGCCCCGCATAAAGATTCCAGTTTTTTGTGGGTTGATACCCCAAAATAAAGCTTAAATTTTGTATATCAAATTCTGATTTTGCATTTCCTGTAGGAGCCTGACCAGAAGTAGCATTGGCAAGTCCTGCTGTTGTAATGCCGGGTAACATAACCGTGTCTTTTGGCGTGGCAACAAAGCCATTTAGGCCTGAATATTCTGTGTCGGCACCAAATGGTTGATCGTAAAGCAAGCCAAATGAATACTGCGGTGCTAACTGTAATTTTAACGCTGCGGTAGGTCGATAATCGGTGTTAGCGATATCTGAAATTGAATGATGTGACGGGTTTGTGCCCGACTCTACACCACTTAAATCGGCATCTGTGATTCCTAAACTTGCTTCAAAATAGTTACCCGGTTGTAAAAATGCCGCTACAGACTGCCCTGTTTTATCAAATGCAGCCGCATGTAAGGTGTTTGTGCAAATTGAAGTTATTCCTAAGATCAATATTTTTTTATTCACAACAAAACTCATGGATCCATCCTGGATATTTTTTATTTTGATTCCTCACTTTATGTAGATTTGAATGCTTCTGCTTAGCTCCAAACGCCAATGATTTGACCGTAGATGCCATATTGGAAAGTTATGGTTTGTATAGCGGTAAGCACAACAAAGTTTTTATGTTAAAAAAGGGCTTACTTTTTAGATTTAAAAAACAATTGCAGACTGTATTGATAAAAAAAGCGTGTAGTGAGAATTACGAAAATTAATCTTGAGAGTTGAAAGGAAACGACGATGGGTACTGCGAGTCCGAGAGCTTTAGCCATCAGTGACATTTCTGCGATGCCTCCGGGTGAAAGGCCTAAAATCAAGATTTGTTTTTCTGTATGACTTAAATTAACCAGTAATAAAGCAACGCTGATCGATAACACTAAAGCCAGTAAATTGAATATCAATGTGATTCCAATAAATTTTTTATTCTTTCTTAAAAAGCTAAATGGAAATTTGCTACCTAGTGCCCAGCCGATACAAACTTGACCAAAGGCAGTAAACCATTCAGGCAATTTCATCTGAAGTATTCCACAAAATGACAATAACCCGATAATGGCGAGTGGCCCTAAAATCCAAGCATTTAAAAGATTAAAAAATTGAAAAACCTGACCAACAAGCAGAGCCAGACAAAACAGTAAAATGACCTGAAAAAAGCTAAATTGATCCGACACTGGTATCTTTAAACCAGTCCATTCGACATGAAAATAAAGCTCCATAAAAATTGGAACCAGCACAACCAAAATCACAATTCTCAAACTATGAGCAGCAACGACTTTATCGACTTGAGCCTGATACCGTTCTGCAATATTCACCATTTCACTAGCGCTACCAATCGCAGAAGAAAACCATGCAGTTGCCCAATCCAAAGCATTAACTCGATATTGCAATCCAGCCAGCAACGTACCCAACACAAGTGACCATGCCAAACCTATGAGGATAAAGCCCCAATATGCTGTCACTGCCTGTACCAAAGCTGGTGAAAAGTATAGGCCTAAAGCCATACCAATAATAACC
Organism: Acinetobacter sp. TG2027; assembly: GCF_000302435.1. Classification (NCBI taxonomy): domain Bacteria; kingdom Pseudomonadati; phylum Pseudomonadota; class Gammaproteobacteria; order Moraxellales; family Moraxellaceae; genus Acinetobacter; species Acinetobacter sp. TG2027. The sequence goes on from NZ_AMJN01000037.1 coordinate 14,494, forward strand.
TGCCCTATGCGTCGCCACTGGGGATCACAACCAAGTGGATGACCAACACTACCGAACAATAAAGCCGTCAATAAAGGTCCAAGCAACCAAGGCAAGGGAATATGCAGATATTTGGCAATTAAAGCTCCGACCAGAGCAATTGCTAATCCTTTGAAATTTGAGCTTATTTTTTCCATAATTCAGAGCAATAATAGCCAAGCAATGCTGACTATTATTGCTGTCCTATTAAGCTTGTTGCTTTTTGATAAACAAGTATTTACGAACGATTGGCAAGATCAATAATAATCCTGACATGATCCAAAGTCCTATACTAATGTTACTGCTCCATAAGACATCAAGTTCCCCTTGAGAAATTGAAAGTGCACGGCGCAGATTCGATTCCATTAATTCGCCAAGTACAAAACCAAGAATCAGTGGAGCTAAGGGAAAATCAAATTTTCTGAGAATATATCCACATACCCCTAAGCCCATACATAACAGCAAGTCAAAGATATTGCTATGAATAGCATACACACCAACAAAACTCACACTTGCGATGATCGGGATCAGAATATAATTAGGAATATTCAACATGCGGGCAAAGAAGCCTACCAATGGCAAGTTTAATACCAACAGAATGACGTTACCCACCATTAAAGAGGCGATCAGAGACCAGACCAATACGGGCTGCTCACTAAACAACTGAGGACCTGGGGTAATGTTGTACATAAGCAAGGCACCCATCATTACCGCAGTAGTCCCCGAGCCCGGCACACCGAGTGTCAACATGGGTACAAATGAACCACAAGCCGCTGCGTTATTCGCACTTTCTGGTGCAGCAAGCCCACGTAAATCACCTTTACCAAACTTGCTACTATCACTTGCCATCTTCCGTTCAGTGGTATAGGCCATTGCACTTGCAACTGTTGCACCTGCACCTGGTAAAATTCCTGAGAAGAAACCAATCAATGCACCACGGATGATTGTAGCCAATGAACTGAGAAATTCTTTTAGGTTAAACAATGTACGTTTGCCTTGCTTTAAAGCAACCTTACCAATTGTGGTACGTTCGAGTAGTAATAAAATTTCACTTACACTAAATAAACCAATCACTAAAGTCGTAAAAGCAATTCCATCACTTAAACCGACACTGTTAAAAGTAAAGCGATATACCCCTGTAATTGCATCCATACCTACAGTTGAAAGTGCTAAGCCCATTAGTGCCATAATTAAGGTTTTAAAAGGCTGCGTACTAACCAGACCAGTTAAACAAACAATTGCAAAGACCATCAGCGCAAAATATTCAGCGGGGCCAAACGCAATTGCCCATTTCGCCAGTATAGGAGCAAACAACACAATCCCAATAAAGGCGACAGTACTCCCAACAAAGGAACTGACCGATGACAAAGACAATGCGATTCCTGCTTTTCCTTGCTGTGCCAATGGATAACCATCTAAGGTGGTCATAATGGCTCCAGCATCTCCGGGTACGTTTAACAGAATCGCTGAAATACGTCCGCCATATTCACAGCCCAAATAAACCGCTGCCAATAGAATCAAGGCACTATCTACAGGTAAACCCAAGGCATAAGCAAACGGCAATAAAATTGCCACCCCATTAATTGGACCTAAACCCGGTAATAAGCCAACAATCGTTCCAATAAATGCGCCAATCAAAGCAATTAAAAGATTCTGCGGCTGCAAGGCAACCTCAAACCCCATCATTAAAAAACTTAATACATCCATATCGGGTCATCCTTAACCAAAAAATCCAAGTGGTAATGGCACATCCAAGAAACGGTCAAACATATAGTAGGTACTCATGCTAAGTACCAAGCCTGTCACCAAAACTGGTATGGTTTTGCCATGGAAAAGTTTGCCCACTGCAATGGTCATCAACAAGGTTGCAACAATAAAGCCTAGCCATTCAAAAACTAATGCGTATAGCGTTAAAGCCACCACACACAACACTAACTTAACGATTAAACGTTTTGTCCACCCCAACTCAACTGGCTCAAACATAATGGCTGGTCGAATAGTGAGATATGCTGCACTCGCTGTAATTAAACCCATTAATAAAATAGGAAAAGCTTTAGGGCCTACCGGATCGTAGGAAATTGGGGCTTCAAAATTGCTCGCATAGATCAACAAAAATAACCCGCAAACCGTAATAATGGCGGTAAGAATCCGTTCAGATTTCATCATCTATCCTCAGAAAAAAACTGAGCTGAAAAATAGCTTCTCAACCCAGCCGATTTGTTATTGTGATAATTTATATTCTTGCGATAACTGCCGCATTTCCGCGGTCTGTTTATAAACATAAGCTTTGAGTTCTTCACCTGTCAGCTGAAATGGGAGTAGATCCTGATTTTCACGGACTGCGTCAAATTTCTGGTTAGCCATCATTTTATCGAAGGCATTTTTCCACCAACCATAGGCTTCATCGCTCACCTTTGGTCCCATATAGAAACCACGGATGACTGGCCACTCAATGTCATAGCCTTGCTCTTTTGCAGTAGGTAATTTTGAGAACTTTCCGTCTAAACGTTTGTTAGCAAAAACAGCCAAAACCCGAATATCACCAGACTCTAGGTATGAACTGACTTCACTAATATTGCCTACCCCAACTTGAATATGCTGACCCAGTAATGAAGTCAGCACTTCCCCACCACCTTCAAGTGCAACAAATCTTAAATCGGCAGGACTAATACCTGCTTTTTTTGCCAACATTGCTGTTTGCATCCAGTCTTGACCACCCACACTTCCGGCACCACCAAAGCTAAGTGCTTTTGGGTTTTCTCGGAGTGCTTTCATCAAGTCATCAAGGTTTTTCAATGGTGAATCTTTATGTACCGAAACCAAACCATAATCGACGGCGACGCCAGATAACCATTTCACATCTTTTTCAGTGAAGTGTCCGAATTTTCCTTGTGCTAAGTTCAAGAGTGAACCAGTGGAAAATGCAACCACGGCATTATTATTCGCAGGATCACTGTTTACGATCTTGTTATAGGCTACGGCACCTACCCCACCTGGCATATAGGTTACGCGTATTGGATCTTTGAGCTGGTCTGTTTGTTTAAAGCCAGATTGAATCAATTTACAGGTCATATCAAACCCGCCACCCGGCTTAGCTGGGGCTATACATTCCGGACGTTTTGGCTGACCCGCCTCTTTAGAAGCATTTCCTGAACCACACCCAGCTATTGTCACACTGACGCATGTTAATGCGAGTAAAGTTAAATTTTTCATGTTACATACATCCTTATAACGTTTTGCTCTATTCATATTTTGATTTTTACCAATCTCCATAATCGACCTCCTTGGCACGATCATGCTTATTGGTTTTTAGTTTTGGTCTTATGTTTTGAAATGCGCTTTTTCACAGCGAACTTCAGTAATGCAGCGTTACTATAAAAATTATGAATCAAGCGACTGAAAGAAATAGCTAAGGAGAGGGAAAGTTAGGACAATCACCAGATCTATAATAAGAATTAAAACCTTTGCAAAAATATCTAAAAATGCTTCGGTTAAATAATACTGATGAATAACAACAAGATAGTAAAAACGTAATCTATTGAGTTGTCTTTTGCATATCCATGCTATGGGTAACGTTAATATTTAAATAAATAAACCTATTTACCCAATCTTCCCTTCTGATCAAATGAGCTAAATACTCATATATTTTTCCAATAGTTATTTAATCAGTTACTCTTCTTCATCATTTGAAAATCCATCATATTTTTTAATGCATCATGCATTTAATGTGCTCCTTTTTTCATTTGAAAAGATTAAAGCACAGATCAAGAAAACATCGTGATACCAATAAATTAAAGGGGGCATTAGTAAAATTAAATAGGTTAAAATTCTAAGAATAAGGAATGTGAAAGACTGAAAATCTAGCGGTAAATTTATCGTAATAATAAATAAAAGTTAGAGGAGAAATTTTAATATTAAAGTTGAAAAAGATCGTTTTATTGTTTTTAGAATATCAAATTAAAGATCTTTTTTATGGATTGCTGTTAATATTAAAGCGCATGATAGATTTCCCAATCCTTCATATCTGTATAAATTAAATCAAGGATGATGAGCGAACACATTTATTATGGAAATCAAACAAATAAAGTATTTTTTGACTGTGGTTGAAGCAGGTAGTATTGGTAAAGCTGCCCAAAAACTCGATGTAGGTGCTTCTGCTATTAGCCAGCAAATTAGTAAATTAGAACAAGAGCTAAGCATTCGCCTATTACAGCGTAATGCCTTTGGTGTAACCCCTACTCCAGCAGGACTCGCCTTTTTAAAACATTCTCAACTTATTTTACGTCAAGTGAACTTCGCGGTAGATGCTGCTCATTCTGCACGACTGTCTGGACATGTCAGCCTTGGCTTTCCACCGACCATTACTGCTTTGATTGGCATCCCTTTAATGAAACTAATGTCTGAACGTTACCCAGATATTCGTTTAGAAATTGTGGAAACGCTATCGGGTAATCTAATTCAATCCATTAACTCGCGTCAGCTCGATATCGCCATTATTTTTACCAATGAAATTGATAAACAGTGGTCGATTCAACCCTTGGTACGCGAGCAAATGTATTTAATGGCACGAAAGGAAGTTCTAGAAGAATATGGTCTTGCCGATTGCATCAAAAGTGGTGTGATTCAGTCTCAACAAATTGGAGACCTTCCTTTAGTACTACCACGTCAGCGCCATAGCTTAAGAAAGTTGCTTGAGCACAAGATTGGTCAGCTTAATGTCGTCTATGAAATTGATGGCCTACACTTACTCATGGACAGTCTAATTCACCTCGACCTTGCCAGTGTCCGCCCAGGTAGCGCTTGTCTACAAGAGTACAAACATAAGCTTCAATTACTCAAGTTAGTAGACCCTGAAGTTGAACGAATCAATTACTTGGTAAGCCTTGCCGAAGAAGAATTATCACCTGCTGCACTTGCCGCAAAGTCAGCCATTAAGGCTTGCGTGAAAGATTTGATTCAAAACCAGATTTGGCCATGTTCTGAAATTATTTTATAAAGAGTCATTAATTTTATTAAATACCTAATTAATTTTGCCCTCTCACTCCCTCCTGCTTTTTGAGATTACATTTTCGTCCGAATGATAAGTGGTTTTCCGCTTGTCGAAATATAGATGTGTAGTTTGAACTGGAAACAAGGCATCACATTTTCTGCAAAGGACCTCGCTAAATCTCATTTCTAACCCATTTGCTCTTTAGATTTATTGATTGAATCAATTTAGGTCCAGCCTCGAAAATCGTGAATGTTTCCATTTTGTCAGGCCAAGGAGGTCTCCAATGGATGTCGTGAATAACCGTAGGGCTACTTTTAAAAAAATATTAAATGTAACGAGTGGCAACTTTTTAGAGCAGTACGACTTTTTTCTTTTTGGTTTCTATGCCACTTATATCGCGGCAAAATTTTTCCACTCTGAAAATGAATATGTCTCTTTAATGATGACATTTACCGTATTTGCTGCGGGCTTTCTTATGCGTCCTCTCGGCGCTATTTTCTTGGGCGCTTATGTCGACAGAGTTGGTCGGCGCAAAGGTCTCATTGTTACTTTAAGCCTTATGGCCATCGGAACCATCTTAATTACCTTTGTACCGGGTTATGAAACTATAGGTATTATTGCGCCGATTTTGGTGGTGATTGGACGTCTATTACAAGGCTTCTCGGCAGGTGTTGAATCTGGCGGTGTTTCTATTTATCTAGCAGAGATTGCAACGGATAAAAATCGTGGATTTATCACAAGCTGGCAGTCTGGCAGCCAACAAGTTGCTGTTGTGTTTGCCGCATTACTTGGCTACTGGCTCAACACCATCTTAACTACTGCTCAAGTGGGTGAATGGGGTTGGCGTATTCCGTTCTTAATCGGTTGTTTGATTATTCCTTTAATATTCTTGTTCCGTCGTACTTTAGAGGAAACTGAAGACTTTAAATCGCAAAAGACTCATCCTTCAACAAAAGAAATTTTCAGCACACTGGCAAGCAACTGGCGCATCGTCCTTGCAGGCATGATGATGAGTGCCATGACCACAACCACGTTCTATTTCATTACGGTTTACACCACAGTATATGCAAAACGTACTTTAGAAATGTCAGTAACAGATAGCCTTTTAGCAACCGTGTTTGTTGGTTTATCAAATTTCTTCTGGTTACCAATGGGTGGTTTGCTTTCAGACAAAATTGGTCGCCGTCCAGTACTAGTCGGTATTACCACACTTGCTCTCTTTACAAGTTATCCGGTTTTAAGTTGGTTAGTGAGCAACATTAGTTTCTCAAACCTTCTAATTACGCTTGCTTACTTCTCGTTCTTCTTTGGTATGTACAACGGAACCATGGTCGCAACGCTTGCAGAAGTGATGCCGAAACGTGTACGTACAGTTGGTTTCTCTTTAGCGTTCAGCCTTGCAGCCGCTATTTTTGGTGGTATGACACCAATGGCTTGTACCTTCCTTGTCGAAAACACAGGCAACCCAAGTACCCCTGCTTTCTGGCTCATGCTTGCTGCGGTCTGTAGCCTCATCTCAAGCTTGTATCTATGCCGCGGTTCTAAACAGAAAAATACTGACGCGATTGCTGAACCTGCAAAGATTAGCGCTTAAAACAACAACTACTTAATCTGAAATTTTAATGAACAGTACGGCAGATCTTAAATCTCCGTACTGTGTTCTCCTGTCATTAAAGCGAGATACTATGAAAAAGTCCCCTATCTTCATGACCATTTGCCTAGCTGGTGCTGGCTTAGGCTCAACTCTTACTAACGCAGATACAATCGAAGTGATTAGCTCAGGTGGTTTTTATTCATCTATGGAAAAACTCATTCCATTATTTGAAAAACAAACTGGTCACACGGTTCACCTCTCGTCTGGTTCATCAATGGGTGCATCACCAACTGCAATTCCAAATCGACTCGATCGTGGTGAACGTTTTGACGTGGTGGTCTTGGCTGCTCCTGAACTCAACAAGCTCGCAGAAAAGGGTTATGTAGACCCAAATTCACAAAGTGCTTTAGTGAATTCAAGCATTGGCATGGCTGTGCCTAAAGGGGCACCAAAGCCAGATATTAGTTCTGCAGAAAAATTTGAAAAAGTTTTATTAAATGCCAAGCACATCGGCTATTCAGCAAGTGCGAGCGGTACGCATCTTGAAAAAGATGTTTTCCCAAGCTTCCCGCCTGTCGAGTACAAAGTAATTTCGAGTAAGGCAGAAAAAGTGGTAGGCGACCGCGTTGCAAAACGTATCGCTGAAGGCCAGTTTGATATTGGTTTCCAGCAAATTAGTGAAATCAAACCTTTTACTGGCAAATATGGTCAAGTTGAATTAGTCGGCCCAATTCCTGCACCTTATCAAAAAGTGACGGTATTTGCGGCAGGCATTGGTAAAAACTCGGAACATGCAAAAGTCGCAAAAGAGTTAATTAAATTTGTAAAATCGCCACAAGCAACACAAATTATTGAAGAACAGGGTCTTGAGCAGGTTAAAGAATAAAAGCTCTAAAAGGCAACGTCTTGAGGTGATGTTGCCTTTTCTCTTTTAGTGGTTTACTCAAAGCAATAGAACAAAATCTATAGCGATAAACCAGTGTAGAATTAATCCATAAAGGTTAATGTAGTATTTGCCGTGGAACTCAAACAATTAAAGTATTTTATTGCAGTGATCGAGTCAGGAAGCTTGGGTAAAGCTGCAAAAAATCTCGATATTGGAACTTCTGCATTAAGTCAGCAAATCTCAAAATTAGAAAGTGAACTTTCCATTCGCCTTTTACAACGTACCGCTTTGGGTACGGTTCCCACCTCTGCGGGCTTAGCTTTTTTTCAACAAGTGCAACTGGCACTTAGACACCTAGACCATGCCGTAGACTCTGCACACTCTTCACGTTTAAGTGGTCACGTCACCGTAGGTTTTTCGCCAAGTGTTGCGGCTGTTATTGGCACGCACTTTTTAAAACTGATGAGAAACCGTTATCCCGACATTAAAGTCCGTTTAATTGAAGGGTTATCGGGTGATCTCAAAGCCTTGGTTAATGCGAGGCAGCTCGATGTCGCGATCATCTTTAGTGACGATGTCGACCCACAATGGGCCATACAGCCTTTAGTCAAAGAACAAATGTTTTTAATCTCACCTAAAGAAGTACTGAGTCAGTACCATCTTGAAAGCTGTATCGATACTCAAGCCATTAATCATTCACAGCTTAAAGAACTCCCTCTGATTTTACCGAGTCAACGACATGGGCTACGTTTGTTGCTCGAACAGAAAATTCACCAACTTAAAGTGGCCTATGAAATTGATGGGCTGCATTTGTTAATGGAAAGCATTAGCCAACTCGAAATGGCAACGATTCAACCTGCGGGTGCATCGTTAAACTCACGGCAAGACCTATGTTTACTGCGCGTTGTAGAACCTGCCATTGAACGCATTAACTATTTAATTAGCCTTTCTGAAGAAGAAATCTCGCCTGCCACCTTAGCCACGAAGGTAGTGATTCGTGCCTGTGTAGCAAACTTGATTAATGAAAAACGCTGGCCCGGTGCGGAACTCATAAATACTTAAGCTATTAGTGTTTATTTTTACTAAACACCCATTCAAGTTTAGCCTCTCACTTCATCTTTCCTTTTAAAGCTACATTAGCCCTAGCTGAGAAAGGGAGAAATCCATGCATGATGTGATTGTAATTGGTGGTGGGAATGCCGCACTGTGTGCCGCGCTCACGGCAAAAGAAAGTGGCGCTTCTGTGCTTGTGCTAGAAGCAGCGCCTAAAGAGTGGCGTGGTGGTAACTCACAACACACTCGTAACCTTCGCTGCATGCATGATGCTCCTCAAGATGTATTGGTTGATGCCTATCCTGAAGAAGAATATTGGCAAGATCTACTTAAAGTGACTGCGGGCAAAACCAATGAGCACTTAGCTCGTCTCGTCATTCGTAGCACGGCGACCTGCCGTGACTGGATGCGTAAACATGGTGTTAATTTTCAGCCGCCACTATCGGGTGCTTTACATGTTGCACGTACCAATGCATTTTTTATGGGTGGTGGTAAAGCCCTCATCAATGCGTACTACCGTAGTGCTCAAGAACTTGGTATCGAAATTTTATACAACACAAAAATTAAAGATCTAAAGTTAAACCAAGGACATTTTGAAGCTGCAATTGCTGAAGATGGCCGTGTGTTTAAAGCAAAAAGCTGTGTCTTGGCCGCAGGTGGTTTTGAGTCAAATTTAGAATGGTTAAGAGAAGCATGGGGACAAAATGAAAACGGCGAATGGCCTGCCGATAATTTTATTATTCGTGGAACCCGCTTTAATCAAGGCAACTTACTCAAATTTATGATAGATCAAGGAGCCGATATTATTGGTGACCCATCACAATCGCACTGTGTCGCCGTAGATGCACGCGCACCATTATATGACGGCGGTATTTGTACTCGTATTGACTGTGTTTCATTGGGAATTGTGGTTAATAACAAAGCCGAACGTTTTTACGATGAAGGCGAAGACTTCTGGCCAAAACGTTATGCGATTTGGGGCCGCCTTGTTGCTAAACAACCCCAGCAAATTGCTTATTCGATTATTGATTCAAAAGCCATTGGTCGTTTTATGCCACCTGTATTTGCGGGTGTAAAAGCAAATAGCATTCAAGAACTGGCCGAAAAAATCGGGCTAGATGCCAAAACCTTATGCCATACCGTAGAAGAATTTAATCAAGCCTGTGTGCAAGGCACCTTTAACCATACTGTTTTAGATAACTGCACCACCGAAAATATTGTTCCCAACAAAACTCATTGGGCCGTTCCTCTCGACCAGCCACCCTTCTATGCCTATGCGCTTAAACCCGGCATTACCTTTACCTATTTAGGTTTAAAAGTCGAAGATGATGCTGCTGTGCGTTTTAACAATAAGCCAAGCCGCAACCTGTTTGTCGCAGGTGAAATGATGGCAGGTAACGTGCTTGGTCAGGGTTATACCGCAGGCGTTGGCATGTCGATTGGCACGACCTTTGGACGGATTGCCGGAAAAAATGCCGCCCATTATGCACTTTTACAAGGAGTTGAACATGAATGCTAATAGTAAAGCCCTAATTCCAGTTGTTCAGCTCTCTGACCATGAGCAAGAAGTTCAAAGAGCCCTACAGATTTGTAATGCTTGTCGCTACTGTGAGTCATTTTGCGCAGTTTTTGCGGCCATGACCAAACGTCTTGAGTTTAACCAAGCCGATATTCACTACCTCGCAAACCTCTGCCATAACTGTGGTGCTTGTTTACACGCTTGCCAATATGCCCCACCGCATGAGTTTGGCGTAAACATTCCTAAAGCGATGGCACAGGTACGTTTAGAAACTTATCAAGAGTTTGCGACCCCTCAGCCTTTAGGTCGACTTTATAAGTCTGTAGGTATTCCTTTTGTCTCGGCTTTAACACTTATTTTCTTTTTATGCATGCTAGCTGTGGTGTGGTACAAAGGCACCGACCTGTTTGCAGGCTATCAAGGTAATTTCTATGCGATTTTCCCGCATAACTTTTTAGCGCTACTGTTTGGAGCGACCTTTACAGTTGCGATTGTTCTGCTCGGCATTGGGATTAGTAAATTTTGGCGACAGACGTCTAAAGTCATTCATGGCAAAGTTGAGAAACCAGACCTAGTTCAAGCTACCCAAAACGTATTAACCCTTAAATATTTAGATGGTGGACATGGCAAAGGCTGTAATGAGCAAGATGACCGTTACACACAAATCCGCCGTGTGTTCCATCATCTAACTTTTTACGGCTTTATGCTCTGCTTCGCAGCTACGGGTGTAGCGACTTTATATCATTATTTTCTTGACCTACATGCACCTTATCCTTACCTAAGCTTGCCTGTGATTTTAGGCACTTTAGGTGGAATTGGCTTAGTTGTCGGACCATCTGGCTTGCTCTATTTAAATCTTAAACGTCATCCGTTGCATGGTGACCATGAGCAAAAACCTGTAGATCGAGGCTTTATCTTCCTTCTGCTTATCGTTAGCGCTTCAGGGCTAGCACTCATGGCATTTCGCAATACCCCTTACATGGCACTTTTACTGATTTTCCATTTAGCTACGGTCATGACATTCTTTATTACCATGCCATTTGGAAAGTTCGCACATGGTTTTTACCGCAGCGCTTCTTTACTCAAATTTGCCATCGAAGAGCGTATTTCCAAGAAATCATAAGTTCATTCAAAAGTATTCACTATCTTGACATAGTGAATACTTTTATTATTTTTAAGCTCAAAACACTTCATACCTTCCCTACTTTTTACTATTTAAAATTCCCAAGCCATACATTGGCCACTTCGTACTCGCTTTAATATTATTAATCAGCATCGCCACCAAAACTAAAGACACTGCACCGACCAAAACAGGGAAAATTAAGAAACTCCACTCGTAATGTATGCTGCTTGCGGTGAGCAAAATAACCAAAGGATTAGCTCCAGCAGGTGGATGAACACATTTAAAAATCTGCATGAGCGCAATGGCACAGCCCACGGAAAAAGCAATTGTAAAAATGGAAACGCCGACAAATTTTAGAAAAAACAAACCTACAAAAGCCGAGATAAGATGCCCAAATATAATATTTCTGGGCTGTGCCAAAGGTGACTGCGACACGGTATAGAGCAATACACAGGTTGCACCAAACGGGGCCATGATAAAGATATTGTGTGTGAGCTTACTCAACCACAACAGTATAAAAATACTGAGCGTCCCCCCAACAAGGCTTCTTAAGACATCAACTTTAGTGGGCGACGGAGCCAGTTTTTCTTTGCCATAAAAGATCGAGAACATGGTTTTATTCCTTAAACAGACATTGCTTTTTAAAAAGCATATAGATAAAATTTCAAATAGTACAGATCTGTACTATTTTATTTTTTGGAAAAGACACATGTCAAAATCTGCCTTAAAAATATTAGATACAGCCGAGAAGTTATTTAATGAAAATAGTTTTGTCGGGGTTGGCGTTGACCTGATTCGCGATGAATCTGGCTGCTCTAAAACCACCATGTACACGTACTATAAAAATAAAAATCAACTGGTTAAGTCTGTGCTCGTTGCACGTGATGAGCGATTCAAGCAAAGCCTTTTGGGCTATGTGGGAGATGCAACAGGGTTAGAGGCCATCAATAAGATTCTGGATTGGCATACCAACTGGTTTAGACAAGATTTTTTTAAGGGCTGTTTATTTGTAAGAGCTGTCGCTGAATCTAACCAAGATGATCAAGACATTATTTCTATTTCTAAAGCCCATAAACAATGGATTAAAGTATTGATTGCACAAAACTGCAATATACCCAATGGTGAAGCTTTATCTGAGCTGATCTATACGGTGATTGAAGGGCTCATTAGCCGCTTTTTAGTCGATGGTTTCGATGAAACACTTGCGACAAACATGAAAAACTCTATTAATCAATTATTTAATATTCATCAACATTAGCATGAGAACTTAAAATGGAAGTGGACCATATTTTTATTTGTGTACAATCAGGCGCTCCCGAAGCTGAAACTTTAAAAAAATTCGGTCTAACAGAAGGTTCATCCAATAAGCATCCGGGTCAAGGTACCGAAAACAGACGATTTTTCTTTAAAAATAGCTTTATCGAATTAATCTTTTTAAATAATCCAGAAGAAGCCTCAAGCGATCTCACCAAACCCACCCTGCTCTTTGAACGACTCAGTGCTCAAGATAATATCGCATCCCCTTTTGGAATTTGCTTTAGACCTAAAAATAAAGATGATAACGGCGTAAAATTTCCTAATTGGGTTTACAAGCCAAGCTATTTACCAGCCAGCTTAGAAGTAAATGTTGCCAAAGACTCTGTTGTATCTGAACCGATGTGGTTCTTCCTTTCATTTGCTTCACGACCAGACCTTGCTGTAAAAGACAAACAACAACCACTTGTGCATAGCAAAGATTTATCAGAAATCACCGCGATTAAGGTTTCTATTCCAAACCTTGAAAAGCATCCTACTTCGTTACTGTTCAATACAGTTGATGATTTTGAAGTGACTGATGGATCGGAACACTTAATGGAAATTAGTTTTGGTCATGAACTTCAAGGAATGATTCATGATTTCAGACCAGAGCTGCCGCTTATTTTTAAATATTAAAACGCTTATTTCCTAATAATAAAACTGTGATTTATTGCAAATCACAGTTTTTATTTCAATTGAATCACATTAAAAACGACAATAGCTTAAGCAATTTTCCCATCAATAATGCCCTTCTCTTTTAATGCAGCCAGCTCCTCTGCTGTTTTAAATCTCGATAAGATTTGAGCAGTATGTTCACCAAGTTCTGGCGGCGCATGATGATATTCAACTGGAGTATCAGACAGTTTGATGGGTGAGCCAATGGTTTGGAAGTTTTCATTTAAACGATGAGGAATGTTCACCACCAAATTGCGATGTAGTATTTGTGGTTCACCCAAAGCATCTTCAATAGAGTTGATAACACCTACGGGTACTTTTAAAGCATGAATCATCTCAACCCATTCTTTAGCAGTTTTTTGCAAAAAGTGCTCGGACAATAAAGGAATCAGTTCATCTCGATATTTGACGCGGTCTTGGTTACGTATGAACTTTTCATTTTCGAGTAGCTCTGGATAACCAATCGCAATACACAAATCTTTAAACTGCTTGTCATTACCACAAGCAATAATAAATTCTTTATCTTTAGCCTTAAAAGTTTGATACGGCACAATACTTGGGTGTTGATTACCCATGCGCTGCGGGGCTTTACCTGAAGCTAAATAGTTCATTCCCTGATTTGCCAGTGCCGCGACCTGCACATCAAGCAAGGACATATCAATATACTGACCATGTCCCGTGTGCGACCGTGCAATCAAGGCCGCTTGAATGGCAATGGTTGAATACAACCCAGTTTGAATATCTACAACAGCCACACCAACCTTTTGCGCACCACCACCTGCCGCATCATCAGGCTCGCCAGTAATGCTCATTAAGCCAGACATCCCTTGAATAATAAAATCATAGCCGGGTTCTTTTGCCCGTGGGCCATCTTGCCCAAACCCAGTAATCGAGCAATAAACAATGTTCGGGTTCAATTCACTTAATGACGCGTAGTCCAAACCATATTTAGCCAAAGACCCTGTCTTATAATTTTCAATTACTACGTCGGCAGTCTTGGCAATTTCATAAATTAAGGCCTGACCTTCTGGCGTGGTAATGTCCACAGCAACTGAATATTTATTGCGGTTGGTACACTGGAAATAACCAGATTCACGGGTCATGTTTCCATCTTGATCGAGCATCCATGGTGGTCCCCACATACGGGTGTCATCACCAACTCGAGGACGTTCAATTTTAATGACTTCCGCGCCAAGGTCTGCCAAGATCTGTCCACACCAAGGCCCTGCAAGCACACGACTTAAATCTAAAACCCGAATTCCTTGTAATGCACCCATAACGATACCCTTATCTTTTAGAAGGCACTCAACGCACCTTCTTATCATTGTTTATGATTGTTTTTGCGGATCGTACTGACGATCTTTAATAAATAAGCCCGGCAATACACCTGCAACAAAATACGCAGCGCCCATCACAATAAAGGCCATGGTAAACGTACCGCCCGAAGCCAAGAATCCAATGGTGGCTGGTGCAATCGCAGCCCCGACACGACCAATGTTATAAGCACCGCCAATGGCTGTTCCGCGTACATCAGTTGAAAAACTTTCAGCCATATAAGTCGCATTCACACCGTACGGAATTCCATATAAGAAGCCAAAAGTGATCAATAAATACAAAATATTGTCAGGGGTATTGAAGAAAATAATGATTGGCAAAAACACAGCACTGGCAATTGTGCCAAACACAAAAACAGCACGGCGATTAAATTTGTCAGCAAGATACCCTGCTAAAATTTTGCCTAAAATCATTGCGGTATATGAACCCACCATATAACTGGTTAAGTTTTTAAAGTTCATATGCACTTCTGTTTCTAAATAACTTGGCATCCAGTTGTTAATGCCGTAATAACCAAACTGTAAGAAGAATGCTGTGGTCATCCACAACAAAAACATCTTACGGTGCTTAAAGTTATTAAAGATTTGTTTGTAGATACTGCCACTTTTCGGCTTTTCAGCCACGACCATTTCTTTTGGTTGTCTGTTGCCTTGTAAGCTTTCAATCTTGGTGAGCTGCCAAGATTTTGGTTCTGGCACAAATCGTTGTAGGAAAATATTAACAAAAGCAGGTACTACAGTCAGGAAGAATAAAACACGCCAGCCATGATCTGGAATAATTGCGCCAGCTAATAGCGTCGCAGCAATATAACCTACGGTTTGTCCCGTCTGTAATGTGCCCAAGACCGTTGTACGGTAAGTGGTGGGTACATATTCAGCCATTAAGGTATTACAGGCCATATACAGTGCTCCAATACCCAAAGCACCAATAAAACGTAAGGCCATAAATTGCTCGAAGCTTTGCGTAAAGCCCAATAAGCAAGTCGCCACCGAAAAGAAAGTTACCGAGTTAGCAATGGTCCGTACACGGCCAAACTTGTCACATGCCCAGCCTCCCAAAATACCCCCAATACCCATACCCGCCAAAGAAGCACTACCTAAGGCACCTGCTTGAAAGGTACTTAAACCAAACTCTGCCTTTAAACTGGTCAAGCTATAAGACAGCAGCATAATATCTATGCCATCGACCACCATCGCAAAATAAGCAAATAACAATGCCCATTTCCATGTATTTGGTCCAATCCTTTCATATGTTCCAAGGTTACTTGGAAATGTGGTTCTTAATTCTTTCGATATTACTTGAACGTCATTGTTCATCTTTAGTTCCTCATTTTCCCAAATGAGTCATCGGTAGCCTACTTATGTTTTCTGCATGACTTAATCTTCTATATTTTCATCATCTTATATTTAGTTTTAAGTACACAGAGGACATCTTTACATGAGTATCCTTACGATGAATCTTGTCATTATCCATAAATTTTTGCGTAAAAATCCCTAAAGGTGCTCTCGAAAGAACACCTCTATCTTTTAAAATGAGTGAGTTAGTTACTAAATGCCGCGATGCCTGTTTGTGCTCGACCTAAAATCAAGGCATGAACGTCATGTGTACCTTCGTAGGTATTTACAACTTCAAGGTTAACCAAATGACGTGCTACGCCAAACTCGTCACTAATACCGTTTCCACCCATCATGTCACGCGCCATACGGGCAATATCAAGCGCTTTCCCACAGTTGTTACGCTTAATTAGAGATGTACCTTCAACGGACGCAATACCTTCATCTTTCATACGGCCAAAACGTAGAGCCACTTGCAAACCTAATGCAATTTCAGTTTGCATATCTGCCAGTTTCTTTTGAATCAATTGATTTGCAGCCAACGGACGACCAAATTGTTTGCGGTCCATGGTGTATTGATGTGCAGTATGCCAACAGAACTCGGCAGCACCCATTGCGCCCCATGCAATGCCATAACGGGCGCTATTTAGACAGGTAAATGGGCCTTTTAAGCCTCGAATTTCAGGGAAAGCATTCTCTTCAGGTACAAAAACGTTGTCCATCACGATTTCACCCGTAATCGATGCACGTAAACCAACCTTGCCATGAATGGCAGGCGCAGATAGACCTTCCCAACCCTTTTCTAAAATGAAGCCGCGAATATCACCAACATTGCCTTCAGCAGAAACTTCTTTTGCCCAGACCACAAATACATCAGCAATTGGGCTGTTGGTAATCCACATTTTTGCGCCACTTAAACGATAACCACCATCAACTTTTTTAGCACGTGTAATCATACTGCCCGGATCTGAGCCATGATCAGGTTCTGTCAAACCAAAACAACCAATATATTCACCCGTAGCTAGTTTAGGTAAATACTTTTGCTTTTGCTCTTCGGTACCAAATTCATGAATAGGAACCATCACCAATGAGCTTTGCACGCTCGCCATAGAGCGATAACCCGAATCCACATATTCAATTTCACGCGCAACCAAACCATAACTCACATAGTTCAAACCCGCACCACCGTATTGCTCAGGAATGGTTGGACCAAGTAAGCCAAGCTCTCCCATTTCACGGAAAATAGATGGATCTGTTGTTTCATGACGGAATTGTTCAAGTACACGGGGTTGCAAGCGTTCTTGGCAATAGGCATGAGCAGCATCACGAATCATGCGCTCATCTTCGGTAAGCTGTTGCTCAATTAAAAATGGGTCTTGCCAGTTAAATTGAACTTTTGCTTTTTTTGTTGTCACCATGTGATTCATCGCATCCTCTGCTTGATTTGATCTTCTTTATTTAACTCGATGTTATGCGTGAAAAATGCAGTAATCAAACGATAAATGTTCATGCAGATATGCAACTTATGCATATTTAAAATAAGATGCATTAAATTTAACTATTTAATTCGTTGTATTTCATTAAAAATGGCTTATTTTTATACTAAACTCTGCTCTCTGCATTTAGGTCATATGCTGTTTTGAAATATGACGACAAATAAAAGGATTTATTTATGCGAAGAAGTATCCCATCCATTCAGGGCCTGATTTGCTTTGAAAGTGCAGCAAAACATCTAAGTTATACCTATGCTGCCCAAGAGTTATGTATTACCCAAAGTGCAGTCTCGCGCCAAATTCAGCAGTTAGAAGATTTCTTGGGCGTTGAACTCTTTATACGTACTCGGCATGGTGTTGAACTCACCATTGCAGGTCAGCAGTATTTTAAAAGCATTAAACCTTACTTGTTAGGACTAGAGAAATGTACAGCCGATGTGATTTCTCATAAAGGTTTAGGTGGCACACTAAAGTTAGGTGTAGTACCTACCTTTGCAACGCGCTGGTTGTTACCCAAGCTCCATCTTTTAAATCAAAAACACCCTGAAATTACGGTTCACTTAGAAACCAGTACCAAACCCTTTTTATTTAATGACAATATTTTTGACGCTGCTATTTTTGCAGGTACGCAGCAGCAAATTGATCACTGGCCCGGCATACAAGCACATTATTTAATGGATGAAGAAATTGTACCCGTGTGCTCGCCGAGACTCATCGAAAAGTATTTTCCAGATGCAGTCATGATCAATGAAAATACCTATGATTTAAGCTCTGAAGATTTACTGAAAATCCCCCTACTTCAACAAACCACTCGGCCTAGCATTTGGCAAGAATGGTTTCTAACCCATCAGATGCAACACCCGAAGCCTTTTGATGGACAACGCCATGAGTTATTTTCAATGCTTGCGGTTGCTGCCAGTCATAACATGGGAATGGCTCTAATTCCGCAAATGTTGATTGAGTCTGAACTACAAAAAAAGGAACTGGTGATTGTTTCCAATAAAAAATTAAAAGGTAGCCGAAAGTATTACCTTATTCATTCGAGCCAAGACATCTCACCGACTATTCAAAAATTTGTTGAGTGGATTTACCAAGAACTAGAACAACTAAAGACCAATACGCATTAGCTCAGCAGCTTTGATTTGTGCCACATATTGCGATCTATAAAAATAAAAAAAGATTGTGATTAGTGAGATCACAACCTTTTTAGTTGAGCATAAATGACTTTGAAATTAATGACTCATTAATTGAATATCTGAACCGCTACGTTTCGGGTCAATCAAGATTTTAGCATGCTGTTCAGGATCACGTAACGCTTCAAATGCATTAGTTACACCTTCTAGGCCAACAACACCCGTAATCAGTGGTGAACAGTTCACTTTCCCTTCTGCAATCATGTGTAGCGCATCTCTAAACTCAAGCGGTGTATAGCCCAACACAAACTGAATTTCTAACTCTTTATTAATCGCAAGTGCTGGTTCGATTTTGTCACTTTGCATGCAGACACCCACCCCAACAATTCGGGAAAACAAAGGTGCACCTTCAATAATTTGCTGCAAGACACCCGGTACGCCCACACACTCAAAAATAACAGGACGTTTTGGCAGAGCACCTAATTTATCAATCATGCGCCATCCATGCCACCACGGTAAGCGAGTTGCTTGCAACTTATCAAACAGCCCCATGCCCATATTAATCGCATCTGATACATTGCCAAGTAAACCAAACTCTTTCCAGTTAGCAAATGGCGATGTCTCTTTAGGGTCTACCACAATATCTGCACCGCATTGCTCGGCAAGCTTACGACGGTTTGGAGAAAAGTCACTGGCAACTACAGTTTTAACCCCAGCTGCTTTAAGCATTAATATGACACCTAGCCCAACGGGACCACAGCCAATCACAATCGCAGGTTCACTAGTTTTTACACGGCTACGGCGAACAGCATGCAATGCAACCGCCATAGGTTCAGTCATGGCAGCACTATCTGCATCTAGACCATTCGGTACTTCAAACATCAAGCTCGATTGAGCCAATACTTGCTCGGCATAGCCACCCGAAGCATTTGGAGAAAGCCCTGTAGATAAATAACCATGCTGATCTACATTTAAAAGCGGCATTGCACAGACAAGTGTATCGGCTTTAAATTTATGACGTGTTTTTGGGCCGTAGTCTAAAACCTTGCCGCAGAATTCATGTCCTAGTACAAACGGGTCTGTGGACTTCGCTAAACCATTAAACCCGACACGTACAGCCAAATCATGCATGTGGTCGCAGTGGTGCTGCATATGTAAATCTGAACCGCAGATTCCACATCGCACCACTTCCAATAAAACTTGCCCTTTTGCAGGCGTTAATTTCGGTTGGTCCACCACTTGTAGTTTTGCTTGATGACAAAGTACCGACTTCATTTGAGCGCTTCCTATTTCTTCTTTTTCATTTACTTGCCAGAAATAGATTTCTACAGATAAATTAATCGCTTTATCAGTTTGGTCTTTAGCAAGCCTTTATTCATCTTTACAAGTAAAAGGCAAAATACCAATGACCATTCTTCAGCCAATCCACTCTTGAAGAGTCAACTAAACAGGCTCAGCGAAATTAAAAACAATAAAAATCTTGGTGCTCGTATCTTACACAGACTGAGTTATCTTCTTAGGCCAGAACAATGTCATCAAAATTAAAACTTATACAAATATAGTAAGTTCAAAAAACTCAACTCAACGCTTTTCACAAAAACATAGCAAATCCAAACTTTTATCAGCAGTTCTAAACAGGCATGATGAATTAATGCAAACAGAAAAGAAGAAATCTATGATTACAAAAACGCTTCCGCTTACAGATATACACCGCCATCTTGATGGCAACATCCGCATTCAAACCATTTTAGAATTGGGGCAACAATACAATTTAGATTTACCTGCCTACGACATTGAAACGTTACGCCCGCATGTACAAGTAATGGATAACCAACCAGACTTATTAAGTTTTTTATCAAAGCTCGATTGGGGTGTAAAAGTATTAGCAAGTTTAGATGCCTGCAAACGTGTTGCATTTGAAAACATGCAAGATGCAGCACAACAAGGGCTAGACTATGTAGAGCTGCGTTTTTCACCGGGTTATATGGGAATGTCACATCAACTTCCCCTTGAAGGTGTGGTTGAAGCTGTGATTGCTGGTGTGAAAGAAGGCAGTCAGGTGTACGGAGTAAAAGCGAATTTAATTGGCATTATGAGCCGTACTTTTGGTCAAGAAGCCTGTGAAAAAGAACTAAATGCCCTACTCGCCCATAAAAATGATATTAAAGCATTGGATCTTGCTGGAGATGAGCTTGGTTTTCCAGGCAATTTATTTATTGATCACTTTAAAAAAGCGCGTAATGCAGGTTGGCACATTACGGTACATGCAGGTGAAGCTGCCGGTCCCGAAAGTATTTGGCAAGCCATTGAAGAATTAGGCGCCGAACGAATTGGACATGGTGTTAAAGCAGTTCAAGATTTAAAACTTTTAGATTATTTGGCAAAACACCAGATTGGTATTGAATCTTGCCTCACCTCAAATATTCAAACCAACACAGTACCGTCTTTAGCAGAACACCCATTAAAGACTTTTTTAGAACATGGTGTGCTTGCCACCATTAATACAGATGACCCAGCGGTAGAAGGCATTGAGATACAACATGAATATTTAACTGCCGCCCCATTAGCAGGTTTAAACCATGAGCAAATTTATACAGCTCAAGAAAATGGACTTAAAATCGCATTTTTATCAGATAAAGAAAAAGATGAGTTAAGGCAGAAATATCAATAACAGAGCTTATATAAATAAGTTCAAATATTGGAGTGTGTATGAATTAAAATTTAAATATATAAAAACAAAAAAATTCCTTCTATCTGTAAGACTAGAAGAAATTCTTTTCAATATTTGAGATATTTTCAAAGCTTGGATGCTTTTAAATATGGTCGGAGCAGTAGGATTCGAACCTACGACCCCCTGGTCCCAAACCAGGTGCACTACCAGGCTGTGCTATGCTCCGAAATTGGGGTGAATGACGGGATTCGAACCCGCGACAACTGGAATCACAATCCAGGGCTCTACCAACTGAGCTACATCCACCATCAAATAAGTTCTATGTACCAAGCTACCAAATGGCGCGCCTGACAGGATTCGAACCTGTGACCATCCGCTTAGAAGGCGGATGCTCTATCCAACTGAGCTACAGGCGCTTAACCGATGATGCTTATCATGCGATACTTCGCCGATCTTAAAATATTATTTTAAGTGGTCGGAGCAGTAGGATTCGAACCTACGACCCCCTGGTCCCAAACCAGGTGCACTACCAGGCTGTGCTATGCTCCGATCTATCTCAGCTTTTGCTGTATCGCACATCGTGCGGTACGGTGTGCATTCTAGGCGCGACGCCCTCAGACGTCAACACCTATTGTCAAAAAAAGTTAAAAATCCTTATCAAATGTATATTTAACAAGCATTTTGAGGTTTTTTAACGTTTTAACGATGCACTAAAGGCTAACATTCGATCTAAAGGCATTTTGGCACGTTCAGCAAGCGCTGGATCGACGTGTATTTCCTGATCACCTTTTTGTAAAACTTCTAAAATTCCGTCAAGTTCATTCATTGCCATCCACGGACAGTGCGCACATGAACGACAAGTTGCCCCCTCACCCGCTGTTGGCGCTTCAACTAAAATCTTATTGGGTACAGCTTGCTGCATTTTGTAGAAAATACCGCGGTCTGTTGCCACAATCAGTCTTTCGTTTGGCAAAGTCTGCGCAGCTTTAATGAGTTGAGACGTACTACCTACCGCGTCTGCAATTTCTACAACCGACTCTGGTGACTCAGGATGTACCAATACAGCAGCGTCTGGGTACAGTGCTTTCATGTTGGCAATACCACGTGCACGGAATTCTTCATGCACAATACATGCGCCATCCCAAAGCAACATATCTGCACCTGTTTTCTTTTGAATATAGCGCCCTAAGTGCTGATCTGGTGCCCAAATAATTTTTTCACCTAAGCTGTCTAGATGCTCAACAATTTCGACCGCACAGCTTGAAGTCACAACCCAATCGGCACGTGCTTTAACAGCAGCAGATGTATTAGCATAAACAACTACAGTGTGGTCAGGGTGCTGATCACAAAATGCCGTAAACTCATCAACTGGACAGCCCAAGTCGAGTGAGCAGGTTGCTTCAAGTGTCGGCATTAAAATTGTTTTTTCAGGAGACAGGATTTTTGCTGTTTCTCCCATAAACTTAACACCAGCCACAACCAGTGTAGAGGCTGCATGATCTCGTCCAAAACGGGCCATTTCTAAAGAGTCAGAAACGCATCCACCAGTTTTTTCGGCAAGTTCTTGTACTTCAGGGTCGCAATAATAATGAGCAACAAGGACAGCATCACGTTTTTTGAGCTCTGCTTCGATCTGTGCAAACTTTTGTTGTTTTGCTTCTTCACTTAAGCGATTGTCTTTTGGCTCACCTAAACGGTCTAAATGCGCTTGTACAATGTTTTTTGCATCGTTGGCAATTAAAGTCGCATCACTCATAAAACGTCTTCTCTATCCTTCATGCTGGCATACCTGCTCGCATATAACGTTACTGCTTAAATGATTTATGGATTGAATCATTTAATATCAAAAGATGGGGCTAATAAAAAAGCCTCTTTGTCGAGGCTAGATTATAACTGATATTTAAGAACGGTAATCAGCATTAATTTTGACATAGTCGTAAGATAAGTCACAGGTATATACCGTGTCTTTGGCCTGACCACGTCCTAAATCAACACGAATGGTAATTTCGGTTTGAGCCATAACACGCGCGCCCGCTTCTTCGGTATAGTCCTCAGCTGCGCCGCCATCTTTACAGATTTGCACGTCGTCTAACCACACTTGAATTTTAGAAACATCTAAGTCTTTAACGCCTGCATAGCCAATCGCAGCTAAAATACGTCCCCAGTTCGGGTCCGATGCAAAAAGTGCAGTTTTGACAAGTGGTGAATGCGCAATGCTATATGCAATGTCACAACATTCTTGAGTATTTGCGCCATCTTCTACAGCAACAGTAATAAATTTCGTCGCACCTTCACCATCACGGACAATTAACTGTGCTAAACGATTCATTACACGAGCAAGAACTTCTAACACTTTAGCGTAGCGTACATCACTGTCCGATGTAATTTCAGCGCCTCCCGCCTGACCTGTTGCTACGAAAATACAAGAGTCATTAGTCGAAGTATCGCCATCAATCGTAATACGGTTAAATGAATGCTCAACCGTGGTTTTTAGTAGCTTTTGTACTAAATCACGGCTAATAGGTGCATCTGTTGCCACGAAACTTAACATGGTTGCCATGTTCGGGCGGATCATTCCAGCGCCTTTACTAATACCTGTCATGGTATAAGTAATTCCATCAAGTTCAAATTGTTCAGATGCGCCTTTAGGCACAGTATCTGTTGTCATAATGCCAGTTGCAGCATCATTCCAAGCAGCATCTTGTACGCTATTTAATGCAGGCTGAAGACCAGCAAGTAAGCGCTCCATCGGAAGCTGCTCACCAATCACACCTGTAGAAAATGGAAGCACTTCAAAACTATTAACACCAGCAAGCTCCGCTAATTTTGCACAAGTATCCTGAGCGTTTTTCAAACCTGTAGGTCCGGTACCTGCATTGGCATTACCCGTGTTAATTACTAAATAGCGCGGATTACCTTCGGCAAGATGAGCTTTAGAGACATGAACAGGTGCTGCACAAAATGCATTTTGAGTAAATACACCAGCAACATTTGAGCCTTCTGCAAACTCAAAAATGACTAAATCTCGTCGGTTTTGGTAACGTACATATGCTTCTGTTGAGCCAATTTTTACACCTTTTACCACATACATTTGTGGCATTGTTACGTCACCGACAGCCATTTTTAGAACATCCAAAGTTTGTTGAATAAGATCAATATTTCAAAAAAAGCGATGCCATGAAGCACTTTCTTCATGAAATATCATAGTGGACAGCTTAGTAGAAAAGTCTAAAAAAATCGAGCGCAAAAATGGCTCATTGTTGCTCTAGTTTTAATAAAATATCTTTCTTATCAAGCCCACCAGCAAAACCAACTAAAGCACCGCCCGCACCAATGACACGATGACAAGGTGCAATAATGGAAATCGGGTTTTTGCCATTTGCCGCGCCAACTGCTCTCACCGCTTTTTCATTGCCAATTTGGACAGCAATATCTTTATAACTTCTTGTTTCACCATAAGGGATGGTCAATAAAGCAGACCAGACCTGCTTTTGAAATGCAGTCCCTTCGAAATCGAGTGGTAATGTAAACTCATGGCGTTTGCCTTCAAAATATTCTTTTAATTGTTGTTCTGTCTTTAATAATACTGGATGCTCAAGTTGTTCGACCAGCTCAGCCAGTCGAACACGTTTTGGATTTTCATTGTCCCAGAGTACTGCCACTAAAGCATTTTCATTCGCAACTAGCTTTAATTGCCCAACAGGCGAATTGATATACTTATAAGACAGCAACATAGTTTTATTCTCTTAAGACGGCGATGAAATTTTCATTAAAACCAAACCTGACACAATTAATACAGCGGCAATCATTCGCATAGCTCCAATAGGTTCATGAAGAAAAAATATACCTACAAGAAATGACCCAATTGCGCCAATGCCTGTCCAAACCGTATAAGCAGTGCCAAGAGGTAAAGTTTTCATTGATATTGAAAGCAGAACTACACTCAAAATCATAAAAACTACGGTAATAACACTAGGGGTTAAACGTGTAAAACCTTCGGACATTTTCATAGAATATGCCCAAATGATTTCAAATACACCTGCTAAAATTAAAATAGCCCAAGCCATAACATTCACTAATTTTTATAGCGTCAGGTCGTCCCGACATGATGTCCCATTATGGGGGAGGTCGTTCCTCCTTTATGTGAGGACTCAGTTTACTTTAAAATAAAAAATGAAGGCAAACCCTGACACAGGCTTGCCTCTATCAGAAAATATTATTCATTTTTTAACTGTAAAATTTTTCGTGCACCATTTAAAACAAACAAAACAATAATCAATCCAATCATTAAATCAGGATAACGCGAACCTGTAATGGCAACCAATATTCCCGCGACAATGACACCCAAGTTGACGATGACATCATTTGCAGAAAAGATATAACTCGCCTTCATGTGTGCCCCGCTCTCCTTATGGTCTCTCATTAAATAAAGACAACTAATGTTGGCCGCAAGAGCTAATCCGCCAATTAAAATCATGAGAATTGAAACAGGTTCACTGCCATAAATAAAACGACGCAATACATCGATTAACACAATCATGGCTAAGCCAAACTGCAACCACCCCGAAAGATGCGCAGCCTTTAATTGCGCATTTAGATTTTTACCCACCACAAATAAAGCAATGCCATAAATTGCAGCATCGGCAAACATATCGAGCGAATCGGCAATTAATCCTGTAGAGGAAGCAATGATGCCTGCCATCAACTCAATAACAAACATGACCCCATTAATCAGTAACAACCATTGTAAAACTTGTTTTTGTGCTGCATTCGTTGAAGTACTTGGTCGAACCTTTTTAGGTTTTTCAACAGGTTCATAATGTGGCTGTGTTTGTTGTAACTCGGCTCCTAATCCTAAACGCTGTAAACTTTGAGTAATCCTTTCAGCTTGAAGACTGTGATAAATCGCTAAATGGCGTGCAGGCAAATCAAAATGAAGTTCTTGAATATCGTCAGTGTAAGAGGCTAAAGCCATCCGCACCATTTGCTCTTCAGCTGCACAATCCATGCGGGGAATATGATAATAACTTACCCATTGACTCTTTTTAGACACAGGTTCACTAGGTGTGAAACACTCCTGAGACGACATGCTTGAGCATTCGCAGTTAGAGCTATTTTTACTTAAATGTATTTGATTCTCTTGTTTTTCTAAAGCCATCTTTGCACCATAACTGACACAAAAAACAATGCCATTAGTATAAACCAATGGCATATGTTTAAGCTTACTTTTTGTTCGGCAATTAGAATTTTAGTGTTAACCCAGCTCCATAATACCAACCATGTTCGGAGTCGGTTCCAGTTTGCCAAGCATTTTGTTTTAAACCTTTTTCATAGCCGTAACCAACATCAACAAATGGCATGACCTTTTTGTTGATTTCATAACGGGTTTGAAAACCAGCTTGTAAACTTGATAAACCTGTTTTACTTGCATAGCGAGATTCATCTTGCAAAACGACATCTGCTTTTAAATAAGGTTTACCAATTAACTTTTGGGTAAAGAGCAAGTCCCTTTCCGTTTCTAAACTTAACTTCCATAGCTGGTCTTCACCTGCATAAAGATATGCATCGGTTTCAAAAAAGTAAGGCGCCATGCCATGTAAGCCCACTACACCAGCCCAGCGATCTTGCTTTTCATCTTCCCGTTGCAAACGTTCGTAGTTTACACCGGCCTGTACATCCCAATAGTCAGCTACATTTCGACTATAAAGTACTGAACCGCCATAATTGGTATCTTCTGACTCTGCTTTTTCAACGTGGGCTTTAATGAACAATTTATTTTCATCTGTTCCCACCCAAGTTTCTAATTCAGAAGAAAAACTACCTTCTCCTTCTTCATTTTGAGTCCAGCCAGTATCAATTTTTGTTGCTTGATAAACCTGTCCGCCATGTTCACGTAAATGATCATGAGTTAAAGGCTCTTGAGCAAAAGTAAATACTGATATGCTCGAGAAAGCACCGCAATATAACATTTGAGAAAATAACTTAGTGATGCGCATGACTAGCTCCTTTCTCATTTTCAGATTGAACAGGTGATTGAGCTTGAGCAGGTTGTTGTCCATCATTCACTTGAGCCACAATCAACTTATTCATCATTCCAGCACTCATGTGATAAAGCAGATGGCAATGAATCGCCCATTCGCCTAAGGCATCAGCTGTCAATAACGCAGTAACGGTTTTTCCTGGTGGAACAATAAGAGTATGTTTATTTGGTAAGTTTTCAGCTTGTTGGCCATTTTCTAATTGCATGAACATGCCATGTAAATGCATTGGGTGAGCCATCATGCTGTCATTCACAAACTTCAAGCGAATACGTTCGCCATACTTAACTCGTAATGGCTCAGCTTCGCTAAATTTTTTGCCATTAATGGTCCAGATATAACGCTCCATGTTGCCACCTAAACGAATAACTAATTCACGTTCTGGTGCACGCGTGTCTGGCTGAGGTGTTAAGGATTGCAAATCACTATATTGCAGTGCTTTCATACCCACTGGTGTTGAAGCATTTGCCCAGCCATAAACGGGTTCATCCTTTTTAGGCTTATTCTCAGATTGCGCAGGCATCTCATGATTCATATTCATCATAGCGTGGTCATGCTCGCTAGCTGACATTGCCTGCATATCATGCTTCATTTGCATCATGGAATGATCATGTTCACTAGATGACATATTTTTCATGTCATGGCTCATGTTCATCATTGTATGATCATGATTAGTCTGGCTCTCTTCTTTTTTCATTTCAGGCATAGCCGATATGTCGTGTTGCATGTTCATTTGATGGCCAGCATGTTCATCACTTGCCCCATTGCCATGACTCATGCCCATATCATCCATGGTTAGCAAAGAACGTGGACGTGGTTGCGGCATTTGAACTGACCCTACAGCTTGCGTATTTTCATTGTGCAAAGTCCCGATGGCAAAACCACTGCGGTCAATAGACTCTGCTTCAATCTGATAATTTGATTGCGTAGGCTCTACAATGACATCGTAGGTTTCAGCTGTACCAATACGAAACTCGTCAATTGCAACAGGCTTAACTGGCTGCCCGTCTGCACTTACAACTGTCATTTTCAAATTTGGAATTCTGACATCAAAAAAAGACATTGCCGATGCATTAATAAATCGTAATCGAACCTTATCGCCAGTCTTAAAGTTACCTGTCCAGTTTTGCTGAGGTGTTTTGCCGTTGACTAAGAACGTATAGCCCGTCACATCAGACATATCGGTTTTTAACATCCGCATCTGATTCCACATCGAACGATCTTGCCAAGTTGCTTTTAAGCCTTGTGTTTTAACTTGCTTCAAAACATCAGATACAGTTTCACGGCGGTTTTGATAATACTCAGCAGATTTCTTCAAATTCTTCATAATGCTATCGCTAGAAGAATTATGAAAATCTGAAAGCATTACCACGTAATCACGGTCTGTTTTCTCATGAGCAGCAACAGGTATCTTGCCTTTTGGATAAATCACGAGCGGGCCATATAAACCATCTTGCTCTTGGCCTTTACTATGGGCGTGATACCAATAGGTGCCATTTTGTTTCACCTTAAAGCGGTAAACAAAATCTCCATTTGGAGCGATTCCTTTAAAACCATTGAAACCCGGTACACCATCCATTAACCCTGGCAGTAATAACCCATGCCAGTGCAAAGAAGTATCTTGATTCTTTAACTGATTATGAACATGAATAACAGCGTCATCCCCCTCCTCAAACTCAAGGAGTGGTGCTGTAAACTTGCCATTTACGGTAATTCGTTTTAAAAGTTGGCCCGTAACATTGACCTGTTGTTCATTAATATTAAGGTGATATTCCTTAATTGCTGCGAGTGACCATGGTGAAACCAATAGCCCAAATACAGCGACTAAGCTGCTAATTTTTTTATGAGACATTGCTGTGATCCTTTTTAATTAAAAAAATAAGTAAATAAGGATCAAGCTTTAGGAGGACGTAAAATCTCTTGCCAGTATCCGGCTAAATGTTGAGCCTGATAAATACTGCTAAATTGATATGAAATAGGAATAAGTGGGGATTCAACGTCAGGTACAGCTTGCTGCAGAGCTAAATTCACCATTTGGCAATGAACTGGGTTACAGTCCTGACAATGCTCACCATGCGAATGAAGAGACTGAGTCATCTTTTGATGACATACGGTCTGATCATTTGCTTGAGTATGCATATTGTTATGCGAAGATTTTTCACTATGACACGGCATAGTATGAAGATCATGTTGCATAGGCGTCTGTGCAATAGACACACCACTCCACCCAATGACGAAAGCCATTAGGAACACAAACCAAGCATACTTGCGTAAGTGTTGTAGAGCCATTGTGATTTATCGCCTAGAGCCAATGAGTGATCTTAATGCCATTAGCATAACGAAGTTTTAAAAGAGATACAATTTTCTATCTTAACTGCTTGTTATAGAGCAATTAAGCAAATGGAGGTTGATGCTGAAGGACTAAATCAATCACCTCTAATGCGCCTTCTTGTTCATTACTTACAGTGGTATAAGGCGCCACCGCTTTTAATGCTTCTACTGCATTTTCAACTGCAAACCCATAACCCACAGCTTTAATCATCTGCATATCATTGTTGTTATCACCAATCGCAACCACTTGATTAGGTTCAACCTGCCATTTTTGTAGTAATAAGTTCAAACCGTGTGCTTTATGCTGGTCGGGAAGAATCAAATCGATAAAATTAAAACCACT
This sequence comes from Acinetobacter sp. TG2027, assembly GCF_000302435.1. Classification (NCBI taxonomy): domain Bacteria; kingdom Pseudomonadati; phylum Pseudomonadota; class Gammaproteobacteria; order Moraxellales; family Moraxellaceae; genus Acinetobacter; species Acinetobacter sp. TG2027. The sequence continues at coordinate 44,326 of NZ_AMJN01000037.1, forward strand.
TGAAACAGGTACCAAAACTTTATCTGCTACAAAACTTTGTTTCTGAAAATGTTCAAAAATCGCAAAGCTTTCGTTTTCCTGAGCGGTAAAAGTAATTTTGCACACTAAGTCATCTAGTGCATAAAAGTCATCTACAACTGTCAGTTTTTCAAAATATCGGGCAACTTTGGCATAGTCTTCTGCGTTCATGCTGCTATGCACATAAGCACTCTGTTTCCCACAGATCACCATGGTTGAGATATATGAAGAGTCAATCGCTTTTAAAATCTCAATATATTGTTGCTGACTTAAATGAGCAAAAGCTATTTCTTGCCCTGCATCTACAACATGCGCGCCATTTTCTGCAATAACAGCAATTTCATGATTAATTTCTGGAAAATAGGTAATAAGCTTTGCAAGTTGATTACCACTGGCTACCACAAAATGAATATTATTTTGTTTTAGTTGTTCGTATTGTTTTAAAAAACGTGCTTTGTTGTACTGCTTTTTGGAATTAAGAAAAGTCCCATCCATATCTACCGCTAAAATTTTTACTGTCATTAATTATCGAGGTCTCTTACTAAAAACTTATTAAACCAAATTTAGCTTTATTTTTCATGACACTTTTACAGTTTTATACGTATCTATGCACAAAAAGTTTTACACAGAGCTACATCGTTTTTTGCACAGGTTATTTTTTAGCAAAGCTTAATAAAAAACCAGCTAATAAATTATTCAACACGCATAAAAAAAGAACGCCAAAACGTTCTTTTTTCATAGTTTTTGTCTATAGAATAAACGGTTGATCTAATTTTGTTTATTTTACCAACATCTTATCCATATGGTTATCAACACAGTTATCCATACAGTTATAAACAAAGTTATCCACAAGTCTATTTTAGATTAACTCTATCTTTTTAAGCATTAACACTGCCTACTTTCGCAAGCTCTGCACGCATTTGGTCAATCACAACTTTATAATCGGGTTGACCAAAAATTGCGGAACCCGCAACAAACATATCTGCACCAGCTTCTGCAATTTCACGGATATTTGCAGGGCCAACACCACCATCAACTTCTAAACGGATATCACGGCCACTTGCATCAATAATTTTACGAGCTTCACGTAATTTTTCTAAAGTCATTGGAATGAACTTTTGTCCACCAAAACCAGGGTTTACACTCATTAATAAAATTTGGTCAACTTTATCAAGTACATAATCTAGATAATGCAATGGCGTTGCTGGGTTAAAAACCAACCCTGCTTTAGCACCACCAGATTTAATCAGCTGTAATGAACGGTCAATGTGGTGAGATGCTTCTGGGTGGAAAGTAATAATATCTGCGCCTGCTTCCAAAAAGTCTCCAATAATACGATCAACTGGAGATACCATTAGATGCACATCAACAGGAGCTGTAATCCCATAGTTTTTTAAAGCCTTACATACACCTGCACCAAAAGTTAAATTTGGAACATAGTGATTATCCATAACGTCAAAATGCACTACATCTGCACCTGCGGCTAACACTTTGTCTACATCTTCGCCTAAACGAGCAAAATCGGCAGATAAAATAGAAGGAGCAATCAAATAAGGCTTGGACATAGGTGGATGACCTGGCTAGAAGTTTAAGGAGAGGCTAAAAATTATAACAAAAAAGAACCTAATTGGCCCGCCCTTCCTTGCTTAAATGACAACATTTCAAACTTGAAACGTAACGTTGCAACAATAGAATGCTAACGGCGAAACGAATTTGTTAAGGTACATTAAACCAATGTGAGGATTGATAATGAAAAGCACAACTCATCTATTAACAAACGATGGAAAACGCATTGCAAAACGTCTGGTTAATCATTGGAAACACAAATTTGAAGTACAAGAAAATGAACAAGATTTTAAAATCTTAATGCCTACGGCAACAATTACGCTTGCACCAGAAGCAGAGCAATTAAACGTTACTATTGATAGTCAGTTAGATGACCACGACCACTTAGAAAAAGTGGTGCTTGATCATCTAAACCGTATGGCTCAACGAGAATTTCAGGTTGAATGGCAACACTAATTAGCCAGCGACCTTTTCTAATTGGATTGCATGGAACTGTAAATGCTCATCCATAAAGGTTTGAATAAAGTAATAACCATGATCATAGCCAGCATGTTGTCTTAAAGTTAAAGGCTGTCCTGCTTTTAAACATGCTTGCTTAAATTTTTCAGGGTGAAGTTGTTCATAAAATTGGTCATCTAACCCCTGATCAACCAAAATTTCATCAAATACTGCACCATTTTTTGAGACTAAAGCGGTGGCATCATGAGCTAACCAGCTTTCGCGGTCTGCACCCAAATAATGGCTAAAGGCTTTGTCTCCCCATGCACACTCTGTTGGTGCACAGATCGGAGCAAAAGCAGATACCGACTTAAACTTTTCAGGATATTTAAACGCTAAAGTTAATGCACCGTGGCCCCCCATTGAGTGCCCAAAGATACCGACTTGTTGAGCGTTTACAGGAAAGCTTTTTAAAGTGAGTGGATATAACTCATCAATTAAATAGCTCTCCATTTGATAATGCTCAGACCAAGGTGCTTCTGTGGCATTAATATAAAAGCCTGCGCCTTGACCTATATCCCAATGATCCCCTGCCGCAACCTGTTCTCCACGAGGAGAAGTATCTGGCGTAATCAGTATAAGACTAAGTTGTGCTGCCATATGCTGAGCATGGGCTTTAATGGCAAAAGTTTCTTCAGTGCACGTTAAACCCGCTAAGTAAAACAGAGTTGAGCAAGCTTTACCCTCTAAAGCTGCCGGTGGTAAATAAACACCAAACTTAGCAGGCCCTTTTAAATAAGAAGATTCAAATTGATATATGCGCTGCTCACCCTCAAAGCAGCGGTTTTTTTGCAGGAGTTGCATCGTTTTTAGCCTCTGTTTTTGTTTGAGCAATATCTACACTACCCGTATTTTGCTGAGGAAATAGATACTTTTCCAATTGAGGTAGCATAAGTTCCATATTTTTACCGATCATCCACTGAGGTTCTGAAGGTTCAACACCTTGAGCCACTTCCCATTTGGTTACCGTTTGCTTAGCTGTGTTAAACGAATCTTTCATCGACGATTGCTCTCGCATAGCCAAATCAAAGAAAGCTCGACCAAAATAGGTATAGTCAGCTTCGTTATTACACCCAAAAGAAGTTTTATCAGCAGCCGATGCGGTAATAATTAAGGTATCAGGAGACTGTAAAGCAGGAATAAAGCTTCCTGAATAACAGGCTGAGATCACAATTACACGCCAGCGAATACCGGATTTGTCCAGTGTTTCTCGCAACCATTTCGGGTCCACTTGCCCTAAATCTAATGGCGCATTTTCAATTTCGAAGTGATTTTGTTCACCGTGTGAAGTCATATATAAAAATAGTACATCACTATCACGGTTCATTTGCTGCCCTATACGGCGTAGGGCTAACTCGATACTGGTTTTAGAAGCAATTGGAATCTCTGTACGGGTATCTGGATTATTGACCAGCATCATTGAGCGACCAATCGTTCCGAAACGTGTATCAAACTGTTCTTTAATACGGACCACTTCCGATTTAAAAACATCTTGATAACTATCGCCAGCAACACCTAGAAAATACCAATGGCTTTTGGCGAGCTCACCATATTGAACTTGCTCTAAAGAATCATTTAACAGTTTACTTTGCGCATAAAAAGCATCTTCAGCAAACGTTGGAGCCGAATCTTCGACCTTCCAAATCGGTTGATCTTTTACAGAAAGTTGCCAAACCACCATCGTTGCAATGGTCGCAACCATAACCAGTGCACGTTCCCACCATGGCCACTTAAGCTCACGTGAGAAAACCCAAATTACGGCTAAACTTTGCCACACGAATAACGCTACAAATAAACTCGGTAAAATTCCGTTATAAATAGCATCGGGAATAAAGTTGAGATAACCGTTAGACCCCAAATACTGAATTAAACATTGAATTAATAAGATATTCGTATCTAGAACCAACCACAATAAAGCAGGTACTAGCATTAAACGAGGTTGGTTAGTTCGCTGAGATAAAAAAATACCAACAATTAAGGCAATGAATGGCCAAAGTGCATAACCAATTAAACCTTGTGAATTAAAATCACCGATTTGACCAGCTACAAGCCAGCTGTAAAGAGAGTTAGTACACCCCCCTAAAATTCCCCAAACAATAAGTTGAAGAATAGATGGATGTACAATCTGTAAAGAACGTCTTGACCCCAAAAACAGCCACATTCCGGCAATTTGGTTGCTTTTAAAATCATGCCAAAAGTTAATGGAGGGTTTAAGATCAATCATAAAAGGTTTTCAAAAATTTCGTTTTTGACAGGCATCTTAAGTGTATGCCTGCTAAGAATTTTAGCAATCATGCTTTTGAACTATATCACATATATTTGTGCATTATTCAAGCAATAAAACCTAACCTTACATAAGCCTACTGAAAATACGCATCAAAACGACAAGCATCCCCTTGCCATTGATGAGCTGGCTCTTGATTTGCCAAGAAAATAGCATGGCGTGGTCGCTTAACGACTACACGTTTAGCAACTCTCTGTGCCAAAACTAGCAAATTATCCCCCAAATCCATCTCACCATCTTCAGGTAAAAGAAGATGTAAAAGCTGCATTTGTTTTTTGACTTGAGCTTGTTTTTTAATTGCTTGTTGATTCTGGTCGCGCTGTGGGAACATCGGGTCAAGGTAGACTACATCAACCGTTTTTGCTTCTTGATGTAATTGCTGTAAATAGCTTCCAGAGTCAGCAAAGATCAGTTGAATACGATCCATAAATTGACTTAAAAATGGATCACGTTCCGCCTGAGCTTTTGAATCTTCAAGTAAAGTAAATAAAATCGGATGGCGCTCAACAAGCTGGATTTGGGCACCTAGATAAGCCATAAGTAAGCTGTCATGGCCTAAACCCGCTGTTGCATCAACCAGTACTGGCTTTTCACCTAACTGACAAGCACGGGCAATCATTTCCGATTTAAGACTTGCACGTTTTAAACGTGGAATTTCAGCTTTCCAGTCGGGTTGCATTTTCATGCCATTAGCAGATAACCAAAGTCCGTTTTCATCTACACAAAGGGCAATTTCAGGATTGAAGCGTAAAAACCGTGCATTCAGCCTTTCAATTGGCTGTAAATCGACAGTCACACCTCTAGAACAAAGCACAGCTTGGTAGTGCTGTGCTTGTTCTTGAAAATCTTGTTCAAAATATATATGCATGAGTACTGCCTTTATTTTGCTTTACCCTGATCCGCTATCTTTTTCCATGCATCATCACGTAAATAAACTGGCAAAGCATGTTCGGCATCAACCCACTGCTTTTGCACTGCATAAACACGTGCAATAGAAGCAATATCTTGTGCAGTTGCGGTGATTGTTTGATGCTCTGCATCAGCTTGAAGTAGCTTGGCTCCCGAACCAATTAAGCAATGTTTTGCATAAGCTGCTGCTGGCTCATAGCTCATTAATTTTTCTTCATCAATACACTGCATAATTCCTTGTTCATCTAGAACAAAACTTGCAATGTAAACTTCATTCATACGTGCATCGAGTACCGCAGTCACCTGCTCCAAACCTTCAAGTCGGTATGCCGCTTGTGCTAAAGCTTGCAATGTAGAAACTGGAACCACAGGTAAATCTTGTGACCAAGCTAAAGCTTGGGCAACAGCAGCATTAATTCGAACACCACTAAAAGAACCCGGCCCACGACTAAAGGCAATCGCATCCAAACCAGCAACTTCAAGACCTGTTTGTTGTAGCCCTTGCTCAATCATAGGCAAAATGGTCTGGGTTTGTGCTTTCGCCCGCGTATCGAGTTGAAAAAACAGTTCTTGGGTTTCATCGACTAATGAAATAGAACACTGCTCATTTGCAGTTTCCAACGCCAGCAATTTCATGCACAACCTTAGTATTAAATCAGATTAAAAACGAGGGTTATGATACCCCACTCGGCTCTGATAGGCGAGTTGTTCTATCTCTAAATAAAAATGCCAAGCTTGTGCTTGGCATAGAAAATAACTTATTAAAAGATTTTAAAAGTGAAACTCTTTTAAATCTGCATAGCTCTTAAAGTGTTCAGCATAATGTAATGCGCTCAAACGTATTTTTTCAGCGCCATCTTCATCCAAAGTTTTGACAATTTTGCCTGGTGAACCCATCACCACTGAATTATCTGGAATTACTTTTCCTTCAGGTATTAAAGCATTCGCACCAATAATACAATTTTTACCGATCACAGCCCGATTTAAAATTACGGCGTTCATACCAATCAAACTATTATCACCAATCGTACAACCATGTAGCATGACTTTATGACCGACTGTGACATATTCACCAATATTTAACTCAAGTCCAGCATCGGTATGTAAGACAGAATTTTCTTGAATATTAGAAAAATCACCAATTCGAACTATACAGTTATCAGCACGAACTACTGCACCAAACCAAATACTGACCTGACGGCCTAGTTCTACTTGCCCAATAAGCGTTGCAGTTGGAGCAACCCAGCCATCCCATGGCTCATGTAATGCTTTTGGGTGCTGTCCTTGATAGCTATACATCATAATTTATCAATCCTGATCTTTATTTTTTATGAGAAAACTTTGGCATTCCAAAGGTTGGTGAGTTGAGTAAAAATGGCCAATCTTTTTGATAACCCAATCCATATTTAAACAGAGCAACTAACATACGAGCAGTTAAGCCCCAAATAATTTCATTATCAATCTGTAAGCTTGGGAAATATAAAGACTGATGAGCATATCGAACTTCATAGGGTGTCGGACGCGTCTCGATCAGTTGCTGTAACGGAACAAAGAAAATTCGATCAATTTCGGTAGGCTGAGGTATTAAAGTCACCTCTGGAGGAATAAGTCCAACGATCGGTTTTACAGACAAACCGCTTCTTGCACGCTGCATCGGCAAATCACCTAACAACTGTACATCAAACGGATTTAAAGCTGTCTCTTCTTGAGCTTCTCTCAACGCTACAACAATATTACTGGTATCACTAGGATCACGCTTTCCCCCAGGAAAAGAGACTTCCCCCGCATGGTTGTTCATATGTATTGAACGGCGTGTAAGCAGTACCTTAGGATCATTCTCATTCGTAATGGCAATGAGTACTGCAGCTTGTGCTTCTTGTATGCGGGTGGAAAAGCGCAATCTTTGCTGTAACTTTTGTGTTAGCAAGTGCTCTTCCATACCATTCACCTATTATTTTGTCTCTCTTTGCATCATATCTGAAAATCAAAGTTAGGGAATAGAGTTGATGCGTAAGTCTAAAAATTCAGTTATGCTGAGGCATCTCTATACTCGATGATAATTATGAGTTTCTGTGTAGCGTGTGGGCATAAAACCGAACAAAAAATTCCTTTAGGTGATCATAAAGTACGCCGTGTTTGTACTCATTGTGGAAATATTCATTATGAAAACCCCAAAGTAATCTGCGGTGCCTTAGCGTTATGGGAAGACAAAGTATTACTTTGTCGTCGTGCGATTGAACCTCGTTATGGTCTGTGGACATTACCTGCTGGTTATATGGAATTGTTCGAAACCATGGAACAAGGCGCAGCACGCGAAACTCGTGAAGAAGCAGAAGCCGAGATAGAAATAGAACAACTTTATTGTATGTACAATATTCCGCGTATTGGCCAAATTTATGTACTTTTTAAAGCACAGCTGAAAGATGGAATTTTTGGTGCAGGTGAAGAAAGCATTGAGAGTCGCCTGTTTGAAGAACATGAAATTCCATGGGGTGAACTTGCGTTCCCTAGTGTTGAACATACACTAAGACATTATTTTGAAGACCGTAAAAAACAAGTGTTCCCAACACATCTTGAAACTTTAGGGACTCGCTTAGACCATACTGGTTAATTAATTAAACAAATAAAAAAGACCGCTTAGCGGTCTTTTTTATTTGTTTAATAGGTTAAGACTTAGTTTTAATTGCATTACAAGCTGGAATAGACTGATTGGCTAGTTTAATAGAAACCGTGCCAGACAAGCGTTGAGCCAAAGCTTTTTCAGCATCTGTTGGTGCTGGGCTAATATCCTTAATATTATTATAAACAGCTTGATAGAAAGCATAAAGGTTAATCCAACGTGCAGTCTTGTTTTCATAATCACTTAAATTAATACTATTACTGCTGTTTTGACCTGCTAATAAGTTATAGAGGTTAATCTTAGCTCCATTTACCGAAATTGAATCATTTACATTATCATCAGGATTAGTATCCTGTCTCACCACAGAGTTAAGTCCCATCAAAATCCCATTAAGGTTACCTAGCTGAGGATTCGATAAAATCATACGAACCGTAATAGAGCTATCATTATCCGATGACTCTGTTCCACCAGTAGTACCAAGTCTGTATTGTTGCACACCATTAGTATCAATTAAGCTATTGTCTGTTACTGTTGCACATTGACCAGACATATCAGTTACAGTTGCATTTGGTTTAATATCCGTACGAATATTTCCTTTTTCATCAATGACAATACCTAAATCGATAGGAGCTATCCCAGTAGTATCAAATCGGAATGTCAAAGTCGCATATAATGGGAAGACATAGCGTTGACCAGAACTCACGTTAGCTGCTGTTTTAAAAATTTCTTTCCCAAGATAACTAATAGGATTGGCTTTAATAATATCAAGTGAACCCTTATAGTTTTCTGTGCCTACTGTTTGACGCCATAAACCATAATGCTGAATATTTCCTGTTGTCGAGCGTGTTAGCTGTTTATAAAAACCTTCGCTTCCCGCAACAGCATAATCGTTCATAAACTTACCTTGATAGATTTGCAAATCATTATTTGCATTGCTATCAACGCTTAAACGTAAGGGTTGAGTCGATTGAATATCTTTTGAAATTGGGTTAAGCCAACCATTTTGTTGAGGAGCAACAAGCATTTGCATTGGTTTTGCTTTGGTCCACAATAAAACTGGTGGAGCAACACCAGTCACGTTTCCTTTATCATCTTTATATAAAGTAGCATCACCGCGCCATTGCAGACCATAACCCATTGCATAACCTTCACGGTCAGTCAACATGAACATGTTAGCCATCAGATGACGTAAATTAGTGGTAGATTTATTAAAGCAATCTGCTAATGCTTGATTACAGCCATAAAAACCCTTTTCATGGCAAGAGCGTTATAAGACATACCAACCGAAGCACCGATCGACAAATGGTCATTTACTTGATAACCAAAAGATGGAGACAAATAAGTAATCCGCTCAACAGCAACTTGCTGGCCCATAAAGTTTCCTGCGTTACCATTTTCAGCGCCAAAACCTGCAATTAAAGGTGCATAAATTGCAGTAGCATAAGTCAGCTTTGAGCCTGGTGGTTTATAGGCAATCCCTGCGGTAGGAGCAGCGAGTGGATAACCCTCCCCTAAATCAACCATTTTTTTTAGAATTGGAATATATAAGCTAGCGTATTCAACATCACCACGCACAGGGCCTTTAAAATCAGTACAAATATTAGCTGTAACTTCTGGACCATCATTACAAACAAGAGGGTCATCTGAGTAGCCAAAAACGTTATAACCAGGGGGTGCCGAGAATTCACGCTGAATATCAAAGTTCGCTAAAATTCCTTGCACATCTGTCTGTAACCCATCAATTTTTGCTAACGCCGCAGGGTTAAAGTGAATTGCACTAATACCAGGCGGATCTGCAGTTACAGCATTCCCCATCGATAGTGAACGAATATCAACAGCTAGGTTTTGTCCCAATTGAGCGTTGGCAAAGCTAGAAAAACCGGAGATCACAATTGCCGCCGTTAAAGGACATAATTTAGGATATTTCACCTGCCTATCTCCTTATTTTGTTTTTTTGCCAAAGCCTATAAAATCTAGCGGGAAAGATAGACCAAGCGAAACATCTGGTGCATCTTCGGTTAAACCAATACCCACTGTGCCATTAACAATCGTTTCAGGTGAAACACGTACACCTAAAGCAAAGGACAACATCGCGCTACTTTGGTCTGGCGACTGATATGACTCGCCATCCTTAAACTGGAACTCAGCATCCATGTTAAAGCTTTGTTGATATGACATGGTTAATGAAACGTCATAATTAAATGAGTAAGCAAAACCGAAAGAGAAACCACCACTAATACCAGGGTCAAAACTCTCTAGATAACGAGGACCATTCGCCCCACCACCACGTGCCTGATTTAAACCTGTTTCTTTAAATCCATAATTTGCAGAAGCAGAGGCAAATAAAACCACTGGATCAATATATTTACGGGTACTTGCTCCTACCCCAACAGAGTAATATCCTTTACCTGTTGAAAGCTCATCTAAACCAATTTCGTAAGGGCTATCCCCAGTTTTTGTTGATAGGTTACCAAATAATACCAATGGCAAACGGCCTTGCTTTAACGGGAAAGGTTCCCAGCGCGCCCCTAAAGAAATATCACCTAAACCCGCTGCAGTTGTATCTCTAACAATTTCAGATTTTGCAACGAAAGGAACTGTTGCAGATAATGTTAAGTTGTCCAATATCCCATATTGAACAGTAAAACTATTCGTTAAAGTATGGTTCGCATCTTCTTCAACACGTAAACGGTTAAGTTGAGATGAGTCATCAGCTAAAGCTAAATCAATTCGAGTATCGCGATAATAGGTATAATCGAGATCGTAATAGGCTGAAAATACGCCTCTTTTAATCAATGAATATTGGCGCTCATTTGAAGTAAATACTTCTTGCAAATTTGTCTCTTGAGTCGCATCACCTTCTTTTTTCTGTAAAGCAGTAGCAGCTTGATTAGCTCCAGTATTTGCTGCCTCAACAGGAGCAGGTTCAGTAGTTACAACGTCTGTAGCTGGAGTTGTACTCGCTTCTTGAACTGAATCTGTTGATGTTACTACTGATTCTGTACTCGCGTCAGAAACAACTGTGGTGTTTTGAACTTCAGCTTCAGTTTGTGCGACTTGGTCATTTGCATAAAGTGTGCCCGTAATAGCACTCATACTTAATGCCAACACACTCATCTTCATCCATCGATTATTCATGTTTCTTCCCACCTAATGTATTTATTTTACTCAATTCATATTTGATTATTTACGCTTATAGTAAAGACGCATATATGTTTCAATTGGCTGATTATAGGTTGCAGAATTTGGGTCTTTATCCAGTACCCTACGCATAGTTGATGCTTTATTTGCTAAACGGTCATAATTGAATGTTGGATATTGCACATCCACAAAGGCATAACGGTTAACAGTTGCATCTTCCACATGACGCATATCTGAGTCTTTTAAGGCCAGTAGGTCTTTACGTTGAGATTCAGGAACAGAAACAACGAATAATGTATTATTATCCCAAACCTCTTTAAAACGATTTTCATCAAAGCTGATATTCCCTAATGCAGGATCAGCAACATAGACTCGTCCATCTTTATAAGCTTTATATACGACAAAATGTTTAAAACCAGCATAAGAAATTGGAACGATTGCAGGTTGTCCAAGATTGACTAAATCAGAAAACTCCCCTCGATAACCACCACTATCCAAACCAATAGCAGTTACAAAGCGCTTCATATCAAGTAATGAGAAGCTTCGGCGTTCAATAATACGTTGATATTCACCATACTGTAGTAAACCACTCATAGTCTGCTGTTCAGTCAAACTTGTTCCCACATAACCATTTAAAAGTGTAGTAAGAGCAGCTGAACCGCAACTATAGTCATAAGCTTGTCGAACAATACCTCGGAACTGATCTTCTACAGCTGGTTTAATCTGAACTGGTTCAATATGATTACGGCGAAAAGATAAATTACGTGAATCGGCAGTCTCTGTATAATAAACAGTTCCCGGTGGCTTTTTTTCTATTTCGAAGGCTTCTGTCGCAAAGTAATATATCAATGCTGAGCCTAAAGCAATCTCTAACATAAGCACTTGTTCTAAATGGTGGCCTACTGGCCTTATTCATTTTATTCTTAGAGCAATAGCTCTACATCCCTGTGTGTTGAAGATACCTTTTTTTTTGAAAAAAACAGCCTTTTTTTACTTTTTTTTGATGAACGTTTAGTTTTATAAAAATAGAGAGACTTGTGTGATTAATTTAAATAGATTTTTAATTTAACAGCTTATTTTTATCAATAAAAAATATATTTTTATATAGTTAAATTAGACAATTAATAAAAAAGCGCGTAATAAACGCGCTTTTTTTATTAAAACTCAGATTAGTGACCTGAAATTGTAATTGTAGAAGTTCCTACATTTAAACCTTGAATTTCAACATCACCAATAGATGCATTAGCAGCAGCGCCTAAATGTACACCCTGTACATAAACGTTCATGCCTTGTGCACTATTATTTTGAATTTTCAAGCCAGTTGGTACAACAGAAATATTAGCATCAACATCTAAATTACCAGTTGTGTTACCAGCACCACGAACCATCACTTTGTCTAGGAAGATCTCACCACCACCTGCAGCATCTTTGATACCGAAGTTAGATAGTGTTAAACCGCCCTGTAAAGCAGAGTTCACTTTAATCATTGCACCTTGTGGAGTAGATCCTAATTGTACATTCGCTGAAATTGCACCTAGAGACAAATCTAAACCAGAGATAATTTCAGTTGGAGCAGTTTCAGTGATACCACGTACAGCAGTAGTTGTATTTAAAGTACCAGAAGTACCCACACCAATAGAACCCACACTTACATTAACAGCACCCACGTTTGCAGCAACGTTTAAAAACGCGCCATTTGTACCCGAAGCACCAACGCTGTCAATTTTAAGGTCTAACAAATTAGTAGTTTGATCAACCTGTGTAACCTCCACTCCACTTACTACAATCGCACCCGCAGTTGCTGCAGCACCAGTAATACCTGTAGTAGGGTTTAAACCATCATTATCATGAATAAATACTTTATCGATAGAAATACCGCCAGCACCTAAAGCGATACCGATATTAATACCATCTTGACCTGTAGCAGCACTAAGTGCAGCATCATCCATTGACTGCATTGCCATTGCATTTGCGCTGATAGCTAAAGAAGAAACTAAAGCAAGTTTAGTAAACATTTTCATTGAGCACTCTCCCAAGAGCATTTATTTTTTGACTTAACCACTCTCATTGTCTCAAATTGCATTTTTCTTTATATGGCAACCGAAACTTCCAATCCTTGAGTAGTTTTGCTTAGCAATTACTAAATTACATCTACGTTAATTTTTGTTCAACTAGTGTTGTGCATTTTTTGCCAACTACCCGATAAACGGTACACTCAAGTTTTTCTACACAAACCTTGCTAAAAACAATAAATTCTAAGTCGAAAATTTCGTTCATTTTATCAGCAAAAAGTTTAGTACTTAAAAGACTTTCTCCTGATGAAGTACAACTTATAGTAAACTAACTACTCTCTCATTAAACACTCTTTTATTTAAAAATGTCTCAGTTAAAGAAAAAAATCTCTTTATATAGTAAAAATGCTGCCGATATTTTAAAAAAATTAGATGGTTTAACTGGGCTTATTTATTTAAATGACAATAACAACCCAACTATCGGATTTCTTCCGCAAGATTATATTATTATTCAAAATGAAAATTATTTAGAATTTGAGCGCCAAAATTTTAACGAATATAAAAATAGATCAAAATCAAATCAACTTTTAAATTTCATTCAATTTAAAGAAAATAATTTAAGTAAAGATATTAAATCAACAACAAGTTTTATAGGTGGTTATATTGGTTTTATCAGCTATGATTTCAGTGCACATCAATTTATTAATGGGCAAAATCATATACAACCTTCTTTATTCCTAGGTCAATATCGATCTTTTTTAAAATATATAGATAATGATTGGTATTTTTTTAGTGATGAAGAAAATGCAATTGATCTATTCTCATATATTGAAAATAAAATAGAGAATTTTGGTTCCAATAACTCTAAAAATACATTTGAATTAAAAACCACTATTCAACCAAGATGGTCTAAAAAACAATATTTCGATGCTTTCTATAAAATACAAGAATATATTAAGGCTGGAGATTGCTATCAAATTAATTTAACCCAAGAGTTTAAAGCTAAATTTTCAGGATCCTTATTAAATAAAGCTAAAGATTTATGGCAACTTACAAATGCTCCATATGCAGGTTATTTAAAATTAGATGATTTTGAATTATTAAGTTGCTCTCCCGAGCTTTTCATCGAGTTCAATCAAAATAAACAAATTAAAACTAGACCTATTAAAGGCACAATGCCTCGCTATGAAAATGCAGAAAAAGATTTTATTTCTAAACAAACCTTAAAAAACTCTCAAAAAGACCAAGCAGAAAACGTGATGATTGTCGATTTATTACGTAATGATTTGAGCATTTATGCCAATACAGGATCTGTAAAAACAACAAAATTATTCGAGATTGAAAGTTTTAATCAAGTACATCACATGGTAAGCGAGATCGTTGCGACTCTTAAAGATGATATTAATCCTATGCAAATGCTGCTCTCTGCCTTACCAGGAGGTTCAATCACAGGAGCTCCCAAAATTCGGGCAATGCAGATCATTGAAGAGCTAGAGGAAGCTTCAAGAGGTGCATATTGCGGGACATTGGGTTACTTCAATTTTGATGGAACTGGTCGCTGGAATATTCTCATCCGTAGTTTTCAACAATATCAGAATCAGCTCTCTTTATGGGCAGGTGGTGGTATTACGATTGCATCAAATGCAGAAGCAGAATATCAAGAAAGTCTTGATAAAGTCTCTGCTATGCTGAACTTAATGAACAGCACAGCAGAGTAAAATTTAGAGAATATCTTCTTTTAATGTATGTACTAAACGCTCATTTTGCTCATCAGTTCCTACAGTAATTCGCAAGAATTGATTAATACGAGGCTTATTGAAATAGCGCACAATAATGCCCTGCTCACGTAATTGCTGTGCAAGCTGACCTGCATCATGCGATGGATGTGAAGCAAAAATAAAGTTTGCTTTAGAAGGTAAAACTTTAAAGCCCAAAGCAGTTAATTCATCTACTAGCTTTTCACGACTAGAAATAACTTTTTGACATTGTTCTTCAAAATAAGTTTGATCTTCAAAAGAGGCTACCGCTGCTGCAATTGCAAAACGGTCAATAGGATATGAGTTAAAACTATTTTTGACAGCTTCAAGTGCAGCAATTAAATGAGACTGAGCAATCGCGAAGCCAACGCGTAAACCTGCAAGAGAGCGAGATTTTGAAGTTGTTTGACACACAACCAGATTCTCATAGCGATTTACTAAACTCACTGCTGATTCTGCACCGAAATCAACATAAGCCTCATCAATGACAACCACCCGGTCTGGATTCGCTTTTAAAATTTGTTCGATTTCTGGTAAACCTAGTGCAATACTTGTTGGAGCATTAGGGTTTGTAATAATAACCCCACCATTTGGTTGCACATAATCTTTAACTTCTATCTCAAAATTATCATTGAGTGGGATTTCTTTAGTCTTTGTACCAAAAAACTGACTATAAACTGGATAAAAGCTATAAGTGATATCTGGATAAAGAATTGGTTCATCTTGAAGAAAAAATGCTTTAAAAATATGAGCAAGTACTTCATCTGAGCCATTACCAACAAAAACTTGCGAAACTTCAATATTTTGTTGCTTAGCAATCGCATGTTTTAATGCCGTAGCATCTGGGTCTGGATATAAACGCAATGCATCAGCCTGATGAGTTAAAACAGCTTGAACTGCTTCAACTACTTTGGGTGATGGCGGATATGGATTTTCATTTGTGTTGAGTTTCAATAAATTCTGAATTTTAGGCTGTTCGCCAGGAACGTACGGCTCTAACTCACGAACTTCTGGACTCCAAAAGCGCATTTGTGCTGTAGATAAAGTCATGGTCTTATCTCAAAAAAGGGCTGAAAATCAGCCCTGAGTAATAATTAAAAAACTACAAGGTTTATAAGCTTATTGATAACGATAGCGAGCTGAGCGTGCATGGGCATCTAAGTTCTCTTGGACAGCTAATATGTCGGCTGTTTTGGCTAACAATTTGACTCCATCTTTCGAACACATAATTAAGCTCGAACGTTTTTGGAAATCATAAACACCTAATGGAGAAGAAAAACGAGCAGTTCCAGAGGTCGGTAATACATGGTTTGGACCTGCACAATAATCACCAATTGCTTCAGGTGTATAGCGCCCCATGAAAATTGCTCCAGCATGACGAATATCTTCACTCATAGCCTCGGCATCATCTAAGCAAAGTTCCAAATGTTCTGGTGCAACTTGGTTAATTAAATCAATTGCTTCTGCACGGTCTTTGACTAATACCAAAGCACCACGGTTTTCAATCGAAGTTCTCGCAATGTCTGCCTTTGGCAATTCATTTAAATGCTTTTCAATTACCAACTCTACCGCATTAAGCAAAGCTTCATCAGGAGTAATGAAAATAGCTTGAGCAACTGTGTCATGTTCAGCCTGAGATAAAACATCCATAGCTAACCAATCTGCATTATTTTCACCTTCTGCATATACTAAAATTTCAGAAGGCCCAGCAATCATATCAATACCGACCTGACCGAATACAGCCCGTTTGGCAGCTGCCACAAAACGATTTCCAGGGCCAGTAATTTTATCTACAGGTGGAATGGTTTGAGTACCATAAGCAAGAGCTGCTACAGCTTGAGCTCCCCCAATGGTGAATACTCGACTCACTCCTGCAAGGTAAGCCGCAGCTAGAACCAATGGATTTAGTTCACCGTTTGGTGCAGGAACAACCATAATAATTTCAGGTACACCAGCAACATGGGCTGGCACTGCATTCATTAAAACTGAAGACGGATAAGAGGCTAAACCACCTGGTACGTAAATACCCACACGGTCTAGAGGTGTGACTTTTTGTCCTAATGTATTACCCAAATCATCTATATAAGTCCAGCTCTCTTGTTTCTGAGCTTCATGAAATGAACGAATACGCTTTGCTGCTAACTCTAGAGCATCACGAATTTCTGGGCTTAAATTATCAAAAGCAGTTTTAAGTTGTTGTTGAGATAATTCTAAATCTGAAAATTGATGCGCAGGATGTCGATCGAACTGTTGAGTAAGCTTTAAAACATGATCATCACCATGCTGACGAACATCAGCAATAATTTGATCTACTGTTTGCACTAAATTAAGATCATTCACAGTTTCAAATGCTAAAAGCTCAGCAAAAACCTGTTTGAAGTTCTGATCTTGAGTCGATAAACGTCGCATCAATTTACCCACAAGGCGAAAAAGAAAAACTAAGTTTACTCTTTTTCTAGGCGCTTGTGGGCATCATCTGAAGCAACTATCACAAAAGCATGATGGGAAATTGCTTTTAACGTGATTGAACAGCTTGCTCGAGCTGTGAAATGATTGGGTTTAATAGAGTTTGCTTACGTTTAAAACTAGCTTTATTTACAATTAAACGTGAAGAGACTTTGCAAATCTCCTCTAATGGCTCAAGACCATTCGCTCTTAGCGTATTACCAGTATCAACCACATCCACAATGTAATCACCCAAACCTACTAAAGGCGCTAACTCCATAGAACCATAGAGTTTGATCACATCGACTTGCTCACCTAAGCTTGCATAATACTGACGTGTAAGATTGACGTATTTCGTGGCAATTTTTAAACGGCCTTTTGGACGTTCCATTCCCACTTTACCAGCAGTCATTAATTTACACTTAGCGATTTTCAGGTCAAGTAGCTCATATACATGCTGAGCGCCATGTTCCATCAACACATCTTTGCCTGCTACACCTAAATCTGCTGCGCCATTTTCTACATAGGTAGGCACATCAGATGCACGTAAAATCAAAATACGTACTTGCTTATGCGTAGTAGGAAAAATCAGTTTGCGGGACTTTTCCGGATCTTCGAGCAAATTAATACCCGCTGTAGCTAGTAAAGGTAACGTCTCTTTTAAGATACGTCCTTTACTGAGTGCCAAGGTCAAACCATGATCAAAATTGCCCATCACATCAAAATTAGGATCATCGTTTCTTACATCATTCATTAACTTACTCGCTTAATTTTGGCACCTAAACCTTGAAGTTTCTCTTCGACATGCTCATAACCACGGTCAATATGGTAGATACGGTCAATTAAGGTATCTCCTTCTGCCACTAAAGCTGCCAAAACTAGAGAGAACGAAGCACGCAAATCTGTTGCCATTACAGGTGCAGCCTGTAAAGTTTCTACTCCAGTCACGACAGCATCATGACCTTCAACCTGAATATTAGCACCCATGCGTGACAATTCAGGAACATGCATAAAACGATTTTCAAAAATCGTTTCAGAGATAGTTGCAAATCCACGACCAATAGCATTTACAGCCATAAGCTGAGCTTGCATATCTGTTGGAAACTCTGGATGTGGCAAAGTTCTAAAACTTACAGCTTTAGGGCGTTTGCCTAACATATCAAGTTCGATCCAGTCATCACCACGAGTGACTTCGGCACCCATTTCTTCAAACTTATCCAAAACAGATTCAAGTAATGCAGGGTCGGTATGTGTAGTTTTGACACGACCGCCCGTAATTGCCGCAGCTGCCAAATAAGATCCCGTTTCGATACGATCAGCTACCACAGCATATTCACAGCCATGCAAACTTTCTACTCCAGTTACAACAAGAGTATCAGTATCAAGTCCTTCAATCTTAGCGCCCATTTTAATGAGCATTTGAGCAAGGTCAGTGATCTCAGGCTCACGAGCTGCATTACGAATAGTCGTAACACCATCAGCTAGTGCAGCAGCCATCAAGATGTTTTCAGTACCGCCAACGGTAACCATATCAAAAACAACTTCGCCACCTTTTAAACGACCTTCAACTGAAGCATGGACATAACCATTTTCAACTTCAATATGTGCACCTAAAGCTTCTAAAGCTTTTAAATGTTGATCAACTGGACGTGATCCAATTGCACAACCACCTGGTAAAGAAACTTTCGCATTACCGTAACGCGCTAATAATGGTCCTAAAACCAAAATTGAGGCACGCATTGTTTTTACTAGCTCATAAGGAGCAAACTGATTATCTAAAGTAGAGGTATCAGCTTTTACTGTGTCATTTTCATAGCCGATTGTAACCCCTAAACCACCAATCAACTTGACCAAAGTATTTACGTCTTTAAGATTTGGAACATTAGTGATCGTAATTGGAGAGTCTGCAAGAATAGTTGCAGCAAGTAATGGTAAAGCTGCATTTTTAGCACCAGAAATGCGCACTTCCCCGTCGAGCTTAACACCACCCGTAATTAAAAATTTATCCATTAATATTTAAGCTCCGAAAAGGCTTGCTTTACGCCATTCATCTTTGGTCATTGCACGAATTGTTACCGCGTGAACTTCGCCACTTGCAATATAAGTATTTAATGGTGCATAAACTAATTGTTGGCGAGCAACAGTACGCTTACCGTCAAATTGATCATCCACAATACGGAGGTCAAATTTTCCGGCCTGTCCGCTCACCGCTACTTCCGCTTCAGGGAAAGCTTCTTTTAAAATTTGAGTGAGCTGTTCACTATTCATTGCAAAGACCTCTGACACAACCTAAGGTGTAAAACGAAGTATTTTACTATAACTTTTTCAAAGAATTCAGTACGTGTTTATATTTTATCAATAAAAAAGAGGCTATGTTTCAAGCCTCTTTCAATTATATAAAACTTATTAAATAGAAACAGCAACTTGCGAATAAGTGCACTGCATTTTCCGATATTTTAATAATTGTTTTTTTAATTTTTCAGTTAGTTTTTTAATTGAAGTATA
The DNA here is from genome assembly GCF_000302435.1 of Acinetobacter sp. TG2027. NCBI lineage: Bacteria > Pseudomonadati > Pseudomonadota > Gammaproteobacteria > Moraxellales > Moraxellaceae > Acinetobacter > Acinetobacter sp. TG2027. The sequence goes on from NZ_AMJN01000037.1 coordinate 64,081, forward strand.
CATATCATCAGCAGTTGCCTGAGCAAACAACTCAATTCCCGGCAATCTTACAATAGCCTCTGCAACATGGTTCGAACTACCTTTATGAGAGCGCTTATCAATTTGATGATCTTTTGTTAATTTAATCTGCATACTATTCACCTGATCTAAGTGTTTTGTTAACTGATTAAATTTTGATTTAATATTTTCTTCTATAGCTGGTGTAATTGCTAAATGATGTCCACGAATCGTTATTTGCATAATTCTATCCCTCACCTTTTTTAGGTTATCTAAAGAAGAACTAAAACGATTTAATGTTATCAAAAAGAAAACTTAGAACAATTAAACCATTTTAGTTACTCTCTTGGTGAAAATGAAATTTCATTATTTCGTCATAATGAATCTCTAGAATAGCCATACTTCAAAATTCAGATCAAGACTTTTCTTTCAGACGATGAAGGAATATGTAACGATTCTCGATATTTTGCGACCGTTCTTCGAGCCACTTCAATTCCCTCATCCTTTAACAATGTAGCAATTACATTATCTGACAAAGGCTTACGTGGATTTTCATTTGCGACTAGTTTTTTAATCATTGCCCGAATTGCGGTGGAAGATGCCTCTCCCCCTGCTGTTGTTCCTACATGGCTAGAGAAAAAATATTTCAACTCAAATAGACCACGAGGCGTAAGCATATATTTATTTGTAGTTACACGAGAAACTGTAGATTCATGCAATTCGACTTCTTCTGCCACGTCTCGAAGAACTAGCGGCTTCATCGCTTCCGGGCCTATTTCCAAAAAAGCTTTTTGATGCTCTACGATACAAGAAGCTACTTTTAATAACGTTTTATGCCTTTCATCAATACTTTTGATAAAGTTTTTCGCCTCAAGCATTTGATTACGTAAATATAAATTATCCTCACTCTGATCTGCTCTACGAATCATACTAGAGTAAAAAGAATTAATTCTTAATTTAGGAAGTACATCTGGGTTTAGCTGAACCTGCCAATGTAAATCTTTTTTTGAAACTACTACATCGGGAATTTGATAATCGGATTCTTGCTTATCAAAATCCATACCAGGATAAGGTTTTAACGTTTTTAAAAGATTGATTGCAAACTTTAATTGGTCTTTCGTTAAACCAGTTTGTTTAAGCAATTTATTAAGATCATTGGCTATCAAAAGCTCATAATACTGCAATAGATTTTTTGCTTCGTTTAGATATTCAACATCTTTCGGTAGAAACTCTAGCTGTATCTTTAAACATTCCGCTAAATTACGCGAACCAATCCCTAAAGGATCAAGGCGTTGAATATGTTTTAAAACAACTAAAACCTCATCTTCTTCGATCTCTTCCTCAATATCCATTTCATTCAATAATTGTTGTGCCGCTAAAATTATTTCTTCAATTTCAGCATCTAAAAATCCCTTATCATCTAATGCATCAACAATACAATAAGCAATTAATTGATCTATTTTAGAAAAATGCAAAAGATTAACTTGTTCTAGAATATGTTCCTTTAGCGATAATTGAACTTGGCGATTATCTTCTCGCTCTTCAAATTCTGGAGTAGCCAAAGCCGTTGATTGATGGGTATAAACATCATCCCACTCAGTATCAACGGGTAAATCATCAGGCAAATGATCTGCATTTAGCTCAGTCGTTAAGTCATCCGATTCTTTATTTTCTAATGCAGCCAGACTCTCCGTTAGTGATCCTTCTTCTATTTTTTCAAGTAAAGGATTACTATCTAGTTGAATCTGAATTTCCTGTTCAAGCTCTAAACTAGAGAGTTGTAACAAACGAATCGCCTGCTGCAATTGAGGTGTTAACGATAGAGAATTCGCTACTTTCAATCCAACAGATAATTTCATATATTTCATTTTCCATAAAACAAGCAAAAATCATGCCTATTCAATATTTATAACATATAGTCTCTATTTATCATACATATCCAACTGAAATTTGTAGAAGAAAAAAGAGATTTTTCCAATTATAAAAATAATCTTATTAAATTAATTCTATCAAACATTGTTCTCATATAAAGTCAGACACGAAATCTTGTTATAAAAAGTTAATTAGGAGGAGCCAGCCCTCTTTTAATTTTGTTTAATTGATTACTCTTCGGTTGTATAGTTTTTTCTATTAAATTTAAAGATTTCAACTCATAGCTTACTATTTTATATTTATTCTCCGCACAAATTTTTTATCGCAATAAAGAAACACCCCCATTCATTAGAACGGGGGTGTTTAGAATAATGAGC
>NZ_AMJN01000038.1:0-384 GCF_000302435.1 Acinetobacter sp. TG2027
CTTTTCTAATAGGCACATACTATTAAAGTGTTTTTTATTTATTTTTTAGATTGAAAAGATTGCTATTTGAGTAATTTAAATATAAAAATCTTTATTGATTGAGCGTAGTTGTTATACAGGATATTTATAAGGATTTTAAAATGACAATTATCACATTGCTTGATGTTGAGACGAAGAAGAAGGTGATAGTTCGGTCCGTAATAGACCCAATAGCAAGAATAGACAAAAAAGGGAATATACAAATTATTCAAATTCATAAATGGCTATATGATGAATCTGGAGATTTCGTTGATGAAGACTTATATGAGGCACTCAACAATGGAGAAGTTGGAATATACTTAACTTTGCAGTATATGATCATTGATATTGAAAATTAATTATTTT
>NZ_AMJN01000039.1:0-1318 GCF_000302435.1 Acinetobacter sp. TG2027
GAGCCTGTAAATTATTTTGTGTAAGTTCCATTTTTTATAAATGATCTTTTAATCGATCATCGAACTGAATCGTAAACCAATTCATTGCTAAACGCCAATTTTGAATTGGCATCGTCCATTTCTTCGCAGCATTTGATGTTGCTAAGTAAATGACCTTCTTTACTGAGTCATCAGATGAAAAGATTTTCCTTTTCTTCGTTGAATGGCGTATTACGCTATTCAACGACTCAATCGCATTTGTTGTATAAATTGCATGACGTATTTCGGCTGGATAGCTAAAGATCGTTCGGATATTTTCCCAATTGGCCCGCCAGGATTCTCCAATTTTGGGATACTGGTGATTCCATTGATCACAGAAGATGTCTAGGGATTTTAAAGCATTTTCCTCTGTACTTGCCTGATAAATCGCTTTCAGACCCGACGTAACAGCTTTGTAGTCTTTCCAGCTTACAAATCTCAGGCTATTGCGTACAACATGCACGATACACAGTTGAATATCAGTATGAGGGTAAACAGAGGTTATCGCGTCAGGGAAGCCTTTTAATCCATCTACACAGGCAACAAGAATGTCCTGTACTCCTCGATTTTTTAGCTCTGTCATGACTGACAGCCAGAATTTGGCACCTTCTGTCTGAGCAATCCACATACCCAGTAATTCTTTTTGCCCATCCATATTGATGCCTAAAGCAAGGTATACGGACTTGTTAATCACATTGGAGTGCTGACGGACTTTGACAACAATACAGTCAAGATAGACAACAGGATAAAGGCTATCTAAGGCTCTATTTTGCCACTCAGTCACTTGCTCAATCACAGCATCGGTAACTTTGCTGATGAGAGATGCTGACACATCGGCATCGTACATTTCTTTGAAGAAGGCTACAATTTCCCTATTAGTCATTCCTTTTGCATACAGTGAGAGGATTTGGTCATCCATACTGGTGATGCGTGTTTGGTGCTTTTTGATAATTTGTGGCTCAAATGAACCTTCTCGATCACGGGGAATATCTAAAGCCAGTTGTCCATCTTGAGTTGTAATGGTTTTAGAACTAAACCCATTACGGCTATTTGAGCCTTTCTTGGGCTGATGCTTTTCATAACCGAGATGGTCTGAAAGTTCAGTATTGAGTGCAGTTTCAATCATGAATTTTTTAAAGACTGCTGTCATTTGGTTTAAGTCTTCTGGTGTTTTTAGACCTTTAGCCAATTCGGCAGCCATACTTTTGATTGTTGCTTCATCCATGTGAAGTACCTTTTGTAATTATCCTCTGAAGGATAAATGAAAATTAAGTACTTACACAAAATTTAGAACAGTCCC